>NZ_CBFHAZ010000005.1:0-115090 GCF_965653655.1 Pseudomonas onubensis
GGCGGTGGGTCAGTTAATTCATCTGTAACTGACCCACCGCCTTCGCGAGCAAGCCCGCTCCCACAGTTTAAACCTCAGCGTGTCAGCAGGTTATTTATCGGTCTTTAGGATTTCGTAATCGCGTAACTTATTGGCAATGGTGGTGTGCGACACACCAAGGCGCTTACCCAACTGCCGACTGCTCGGATGCTCGGCATACAAAGCCTCCAGCACCGCCTTTTCAAACCGCCCGACGATATTTTCCAATCCGCCTTCCAGGGAAAAATCGCCAAGCGGCTGACGCACCCCATAATCCGGCAAGCGAATATGCTCGGCCTTGACCATCCCGCCGTCGCACAACGACACCGCCTGAAACAACACGTTCTCCAACTGCCGCACATTACCGGGCCAATGGTAATGACTGAGCCGGTCCATCGCCGCCGGCGCCAGCTTGGGCAGCGGGCAACCAATCTGTCGGCTGGCCTGGTCAAGAAAGTGCTCTACCAGCGGCGCCAGGCCGTCCAGGCATTCACGCAACGGCGGGATATGCAGCGACAGCACGTTAAGCCGGTGATACAGGTCCTGGCGGAATTCGCCACGCGCACAGAGTTCCGACAAGTCCACCTGGGTCGCGCAGATCACCCGCACATCCAGATAGACCTCTTCATCACTGCCCACCCGGCGAAAGCAGCCGTCCTGCAAAAAGCGCAGCAATTTCACCTGCAAGCGTGCACTCATTTCCCCCACACCATCGAGAAACAACGTACCGCCCGCCGTCAGCTCCAGCAGGCCCAACTTGCCCTCGGCCCTTGCCCCTTCAAACGCACCGGGGCCGTAGCCGAACAACTCGGTCTCGGCCATCGACTCCGGCAGGCCCGCACAATTGAGCGCCATCAAGGGCGATTGCCCGCGCGGGCTGGCCAAGTGACAAGCGCGTGCCAGCAACTCTTTGCCAGTGCCGGTTTCACCTTCTATTAATAGCGGCGCATCCAGCGGCGCCATGCGCCGGGCTTCGCGCACCACGGCGGCCATGACTTTGGAGCTTTGGAAAATACTGTCGAAACCGCGCAGCTCTTGCTTGCGCACATTGTAGATACGCTCGCCCACACGGTCGGCACGGTGCAGGGTCAACACGGCGCCGGCCATGGCCTCGCTGTCGTCGTGCTCGGAGGATTGCAGCGGCGCGATGTCCGCCAGAAACACGTCACCCTTGACCTTGACCCGCAAGCCGTTGATGCGTGATTTGCTCGCACGCACCAGCTCCGGCAGGTCGAAATCCTCGGCATAACGCGACAGCGGAATGCCCGGCACCTCGTCCACCCGCACCCCGAGCAACTGCGCCGCCGCACGGTTGGCGGCGACGATGGAGCCGCCCATATCAATCGACAACACCGGAAACTCCAGGGCGCCGAGCAGCGCATTAAGCTCCATATGCCGACGTTCGCTGGGCATCAGCCCTACCCGTTTAACCCCAAATACCCCGGCTATCGCTTCGAATTGCGGGCGCAGCGCCTGGAACTGCATGTTCACCAGATTGGGACAAAACAGGTAAATGGCGTTGCCGTGCTCACCGCCCACCTCGCCTTTGGCGACGTTGACGCCGTACTCCACCAGCAGGTTGAGGATGTCCCGCAGGATGCCGATACGGTTCTGGCAGTGCACTTTAATACGCATTAAAAAACCCAAAAGGTGGGAAAGCGCCGCGTCTTTTTGCCGCTGGGCGCAGATAGTCGTCAAGATTATGTGACAGCTTGTGACCTTTTCCCAGCCCAAGACAACGAGAGGCCGGCGTACCGTAACGAAAACTTTACGAATAACGGTAACTTTTCCTACGCGCAAGCACCGGAGCCCGATGGAATCCGTCGCCTTCCGCGTTATCAATAGGCTCATCGCAGGACATAACAAGAACGAATGCCTAGCAGGAGAGCCGTATGAAGCAGACGCACTACGTGGCCCGCGAGCCCGATGCGCAAGGTTTTATCCACTACCCGCCGGAAGAACACGCGGTGTGGAACACCCTGATCACGCGCCAATTGAAAGTGATCGAAGGACGCGCCTGCCAGGAATACCTGGACGGCATCGACAAGCTCGGCCTGCCCCTGGACCGCATCCCGCAACTGGGTGAGATCAACAAGGTGTTGGCCGAAACCACCGGCTGGCAAGTTGCCCGCGTCCCCGCACTGATCCCCTTCCAGACCTTCTTTGAATTGCTCGCCAGCAAGCAATTTCCGGTGGCGACCTTTATTCGCACCCGCGAAGAACTGGACTACCTGCAAGAGCCGGATATTTTCCACGAGATCTTTGGCCACTGCCCGCTGCTGACCAACCCATGGTTTGCCGAGTTCACCCACACTTACGGCAAGCTCGGCCTCGCGGCCACCAAAGAGCAACGCGTGTACCTGGCGCGCCTGTACTGGATGACCATCGAATTCGGTTTGGTGGACACCCCGCAAGGCCGGCGCATCTACGGTGGCGGCATCTTGTCGTCGCCTAAAGAAAGCGTGTATTGCCTGTCGGATGAACCCGAACACCAGGCCTTCGACCCGCTGGAAGCGATGCGCACGCCGTATCGCATCGACATTCTGCAACCGCTGTACTTCGTATTGCCCGAGCTTAAGCGCCTGTTTGAAGTAGCGCAGGAAGACATCATGGGCATGGTCGAGCGCGGTATGCAGCTGGGTCTGCATGCTCCGCTCTTCACCCCAAAGGCAGTCCCGCCCAAGCCCGAAGCTGCTTGAACCTTACATTTTGAGGCCAGGTGAATCTGTTCCCTGGCCGCGCGTTGCTTTAGGGTAACGCCCACTGATCTCAATCTTTCGAATTCAGGACACCCCCATGACCACCTTGAACCAAGCCCACTGCGAAGCCTGCCGCGCCGATGCCCCACAAGTCAGCGACGAAGAGCTGCCGGTACTGATCAAGCAGATTCCCGACTGGAACATCGAGGTCCGCGATGGCGTGATGCAGCTGGAAAAGGTTTTCCTGTTCAAGAACTTCAAATTCGCCCTGGCCTTTACCAACGCCATGGGTGAAATCTCCGAAGCCGAGGGCCATCACCCAGGCCTGCTCACCGAGTGGGGAAAAGTCACCGTGACCTGGTGGAGCCACTCGATCAAAGGCCTGCACCGCAACGACTTCATCATGGCCGCGCGCACCGACGAAGTGGCCAAAGACGCCGAGGGCCGCAAGTAATGCATTTTGATGCCATTGGCCGTGTGCCCGGCGATCCGATCCTCGGGCTGATGGACCTGTATGCCCAGGACGCCAACCCGAACAAGTTCGACCTGGGCGTGGGCGTCTATAAGGACGACCAGGGCCTGACGCCGATTCCGCACTCGGTAAAACTGGCCGAACAGCGCCTGGTGGACACGCAAACCACCAAGACCTACATCGGTGGCCACGGCAACGCGGCCTTCGGTTCGCTGATCAGTAAATTGGTGCTGGGCGCCGATTCCGCGCTGGTTCGCGAACGTCGCGCGGGCGCCTCGCAAACCCCAGGCGGTACTGGCGCGCTGCGCCTGAGCGCTGACTTTATCGCGCAAAGTCTGCCGGGCCGTGGCGTATGGCTGAGCAACCCGACCTGGCCGATCCACGAAACCATCTTCGCCAAGGCGGGGCTCCAGGTCAGCCATTACCCGTATGTGGGCGCGGATAACCGCCTGGACGTGGGCGCGATGCTTACAACGCTGGCCACCGTGCCCAAGGGCGACGTGGTGTTGTTGCATGCCTGCTGCCATAACCCGACGGGTTTTGACCTGTCCCAGGACGATTGGCGCCAGGTGCTGCACATCGTGCGCGAACGGCAATTGCTGCCATTGATCGACTTCGCCTACCAGGGCTTTGGCGACGGGCTCGAGCAGGACGCCTGGGCGGTGCGGCTGTTTGCCGCCGAACTGCCGGAAGTGCTGGTCACCAGTTCCTGCTCGAAAAACTTTGGCCTGTACAGCGACCGTGTCGGCGCGCTGATTGTGTGCGCGGCAGACGCCGAAAAGCTCACGGACGTGCGCAGCCAACTGGCGAATATCGCGCGCAACCTGTGGTCGACACCGCCGGATCATGGCGCCGCCGTGGTAGCGACCATCTTGGGCGACGCCGAGCTGAAAAAGCGCTGGAGCGATGAAGTCGAGGCCATGCGTTCGCGCATTGCCCAACTGCGCTCCGGGCTGGTGGAGGCGCTGGCGCCCCACGGGCTGGCCGAGAAGTTTGCGCATATTGGTGCGCAGCGCGGGATGTTTTCCTATACCGGCTTGAGCGCCGAACAGGTCAAGCAACTGCGCGAGAAGCACAGCGTGTATATGGTCAGTTCAGGGCGGGCGAATGTTGCCGGCATTGATGCCACGCGTCTGGCATTATTGGCCGATGCTATCGCCGACATCTCGAAATAACTGAAGAAACCCAATCAAATTGTGGGAGCTGGCTTGCCTGCGATTACGGAGTGTCAGTCACTGAATAAGCTGACTGAACAACCGCCATCGCACGCAAGCCAGCTCCCACATTTTTGACCGTGCGAACCTTCTAGCTCGCAACCATCTCAGCTTTGAGCAGCGCCTCTTTAACCTGCGCATCCGCCAACCGATACAACTCGATACTGCCATCCCAGTGCTCGATCAACGCGGTGCACGACTCCACCCAATCCCCGCAATTGAGGTAGTCCACCTCACCCACCTTGCGAATCTCGGCATGGTGAATATGTCCGCACACCACGCCATGCAGCTCGCGCTTGGTGACCTCGTGGGCGATCGCTTCTTCGAAATCACTGATAAAACTCACCGCCGTCTTGACCTTGTGTTTCAGGTACGCCGACAACGACCAGTAGCCATAGCCATAGCGCGCACGCCAGTGGTTGAGCCAGCGATTAAGCGTGAGGGTGAACTCGTAGGCCGAATCACCGAGGAAGGCCAGCCAGCGGTGGTAACGGGTAATCACATCAAATTGATCACCGTGAATCACCAGCAGGTGGCGGCCGTCGGCGGTGACGTGCACGGCCTCGTCCACCAGTTGGATATTGCCCAGGATCAGCTTGGAGTAGCGCCGCAGGAATTCGTCGTGGTTACCGGTGACGTAGATCACCTCGGTGCCGCGCTTGGCCATGGTCAGCAAACGGCGGATCACATTGGTGTGGGCCTGGGGCCAATACATGCCGCCGCGCATTTTCCAGCCGTCGATGATATCGCCCACCAGGTACACCTTGTCGGCGTGGTAGCCCTTGAGGAACTGCGACAGGTGCTCGGCCTGGCAATCCCGGGTGCCCAAGTGCACGTCGGAGATCCACAGGGTACGAACCCGTTGTTTGCGGCTGGGTTTGGCCAACTCGGCACTGGTCATGGGCATCCCTCGACGGTGTTTTGGCGAGCTTGCGCCCAGGCGGTTAATAGCCCATGACAGCTGTGCGTCAGTCTGATGACAGCGCTCGCAGCCCTTGAAGCGTTGTAGACTGCAGGCCTGCTGCCCAGGAGACCGCGATGAGACCGACCCTCACGCTGCGCCACTATATTGAAGAGCCACTTGCCCACAGCCATGACCACGCACAGCTGGTGTTCGGGCTGTCGGGTCACTTGGACCTGGAAGTCGACGGCCTCGGCAGCCAGGTGCACGCCAGCAGCGTGATGGTGCTGCCCTTCTCGGCCCACCACGCCTGCGGCAGCCGCGACGGCAGCCGCTGCCTGGTGCTGGACGTTCCCGACGAGCAATGGGTGGCGCAGTCTTTGGGCGAACATGCCGACACCAGCCGCCGCCTGCTCGAGCAACCGGCGCGACTGACACTGGACGCCCGGCAAAGCCAGTTGGTGCAATGGCTGGCACACAGCCCGGTGGATGACGCGCTGATCGCCCAGCAAGGCGCAGTGTTGCTGTTGGCCAGTCTCAATCATCCGCAGGCCCAACCGATACCGGGCAAGCGTTTGCCGTATGCGGCGTTCAATGCGCACATCGAACGCCATGCTGCGCGCCCGTTGCAAGTGGCCGACCTGGCACGTATCGCCGACCTCTCGGTGGCGCGCTTGCATGCACGCTTTATGGCCGAGTGCGGGCAAACACCGATGGACTACCTGCGTAGCCGTCGCCTGCACATGGCGTTGAAACTTTTACGCGAGACGCCTCTGCCCGTTGGCGAAATTGCCGAACGCGTCGGCTACGCCTCACAAAGCGCCTTCTCTGCCGCCATGCTGCGCGAATTCGGCGCCTCGCCGGGCACACTGCGTCGCTCGGCATGACGAGAGCCTGACGCTAAGATTCGCGAGGCCCGCGACAGACACCGGCGCCCTCGACCCTCTAGACTGCGATTCTGTCACTCCCGTTGGTTCAAGGATCGCAATGACTCCCCGCTCAGCCCTTGGCGCCCTGCATATCGGCGCATTGATGTTTGGCCTCACCGGTGTCTTCGGCAAGCTGGCGGCTGCCTCGCCGGCCATCATTGTATTTGGCCGTGCCGCTTTTGCCGTGATCGCCCTGGCGATCTTTGCGCGATTCGCCAGCAACACCACCTGGAAAGCCCTCGAGATCCGTGACTGGCGCCGCCTCGTCGTCAGCGGCGTGCTGCTGGCGGCGCATTGGGTGACCTTCTTCATCGCCGTAAAAGTCGCCGGCGTCGCCGTCGCCACCCTGGGCTTTACCGCATTCCCGGCCTTTACCGTAATACTTGAAGGGCTGATATTCCGGGAACGCATTCGCGCCAACGAAGTGCTGTTGGTGGCGCTGGTCACGGTGGGCCTGGTGCTGGTGACGCCAGACTTCGATCTCGCCAGCCAAGCCACGGGCGGCCTGTTGTGGGGGATTCTCTCGGGCCTGTTGTTCTCGCTGCTGTCGCTGAACAACCGCGCCAGCTCCGGGCGCATTCCGGCGGTGCAGGCCGCGCTGTGCCAGAACGTGGTGGTCGCGGCCTGCCTGCTGCCGGTGGCGGCGCCAGGGTTGGCGGATGTGCGAGCGATTGACTGGCTGTGGATCGGGCTGCTTGGCGTGTTCTGTACCGGCCTGGCGCACAGCCTGTTTGTCGCCAGCCTCGCGGTGATCAAGGCGCGCACCGCCTCGGTGGTGTTCGCCATGGAGCCGGTCTACGGCATCACCGTGGCCTGGCTGCTGTTTGCCGAAACGCCGACCTTGCGCATGCTGCTGGGCGGCGCGCTGATCATCGTCGCCATTGTGCTCTCAGGCTTGATGGGCAGCGCCAGCCAGGCCAAACAGCCGGCAGCCACCGCGTAGCCTTCAGACCTTGCGGTCGTTGTGCCCCAAGTCGCGCTGCGGGTCGATCTGGTCGCGCACGCGTTGCTTGAGCACCTTGGCCTCCGGAAAGCCGCCGTCGGCCTTGCGCTCCCAGATCTGCACACCGTCACACGTGATGCGAAACGCGCCGCCGGTGGCCGGTTCAAGCGCCACGCGGCCCAGGTCATCGGCAAACGTACTTAACAATTCCTGGGCCAGCCACGCTGCGCGCAACAGCCATTGGCATTGGGTGCAATAGGTGATGACGATCTCGGGTTTGCTGGCAGACATAATTAGAGAAGTTCCTGACATAACGGGCACGGACGATCGAGTGACTATAATACCGGCCTTTATTGCCCAGCCTCGAGATTCATGATGCGCCGCCTGTTGTCCTGCCTGTTTCTGTGCTTGCTTCCCCTGATCGCCGACGCCGTCGAAAGCCCCCGCCCCAAGATCGGCCTGGTGCTGTCCGGCGGTGCCGCCCGTGGCCTGGCGCATATTGGCGTGCTCAAGGCGCTGGAAGAGCAAGGTATCCAGATCGATGCCATTGCCGGCACCAGCATGGGCGCGGTGATCGGTGGCCTGTACGCCTCGGGCTACAAGATCGATGAACTGGAAAAGCTCGCGCTGAGTATTGACTGGCAACAGGCATTATCCGATGCCCCACCGCGTGAAGACGTGCCGTTTCGGCGCAAACAGGATGATCGCGACTTTCTCGTCAAACAAAAACTCAGCTTCCGCGATGACGGCAGCCTCGGCTTGCCGCTCGGCGTGATCCAGGGCCAGAACCTGGCATTGTTGCTGGAAAGCATGTTCGCCCACTCCAGCAATACGCGTAACTTCGACAAGCTGCCAATCCCGTTCCGCGCCGTGGCCACCGACATCACCACCGGCGAAAAAGTGGTGTTCAGCAAGGGCCACTTGCCTCAGGTGATCCGCGCGAGCATGTCGATCCCGGCCGTGTTCGCTCCGGTGGAACTGGACGGACGACTGTTGGTGGACGGCGGCATGACCGACAACATCCCGCTGGATGTGGCGCGCGAAATGGGCGTGGATATCGCCATTGTCGTGGACATCGGCACGCCGCTGCGCTCACGCAAGCAACTGGCAACCGTGGTGGACGTACTCAACCAGTCCATCACCCTGATGACCCGGCGCAACTCCGAAGAACAACTCAAGGCCCTGCACCCCAAGGACGTACTGATCCAGCCGCCCCTGGCCGCCTACGGCGTGACGGACTTCGGCCGCGCCAAAGACATGATCGACGCCGGCTACCGAGCCACCCGCGCCCTCGACGTGCGCCTGGCGCACCTGCGCCCCGCCGAACCGATCGACCCGCAATTGGTGGAGGCCCGCACCCCAGGTGAACGCACGCCGGTGATCACCGCCATCAAGGTAGAGAACGACTCGAAAGTCAGTGACGACGTGATTCGCTACTACATCCGCCAAACCCTGGGCGAGCCGCTGAACCTGGGCCGCTTGCAAACCGACATGGGCACGTTGTACGGCCTGGATTACTTCGAGCAGGTGCAATACCGCGTGGTGAAAAAGGGCCAGGACAATACCCTGGTCATCAGCGCGCGTGGCAAACGCAGCGGCACCGACTATTTGCGCCTGGGCCTGAGCCTGTCGGATGACATGCGCGGCGAAAGCGCCTACAACCTGGGTGCCAGTTACCGCATGAACGGCATCAACCGCCTTGGCGCCGAATGGCTGACGCGTGTGCAGATTGGTGATCGCCAAGAGCTGTACAGCGAGTTCTACCAGCCACTGGATGTGGGCTCGCGCTACTTCGTCGCGCCCTATATCAGTGCCCAGGCACAGAACGTTGACCTGGTGCTGGACAGCGACCCTATCGCCGAATACCGCCTGGAGCGCTACGGTTTTGGTTTGAACGTGGGGCGCCAGATCGGCAACAGCGGCGAGATCCGCTTCGGCGTCGGTGAGGCGTGGGGCAAGGCCGATGTGCGCATTGGCGAGCGCGACTTGCCGAGTGTCAGCTTCAGTGAGGGTTTCTATGAGCTCAAGTACTCGTTCGATTCACTGGATAACGTGTACTTCCCCCATTCCGGCGAAGACATCGGCCTGGCCTTCCGAGAGTTCGAGCCAGGCCTGGGGTCGGACCAGCGCTACCGACAGTGGGAGTTCAAGCTGGACAAGGCCATGAGCCACGGCCCGGACACCTTGATACTCGGCGGTCGTTATGGCCGCACCCTGGATAAATCCGACGTGGTGGTTTCCAGCTTCCTGCTCGGCGGTGCGCGGCAATTATCAGGCTTTCGCGAAGACTCAATCTCGGGGCAGAACATCGCGCTGATGCGCGCTGTGTACTACCGCCGCCTGACGCCACGCTCGTACTTGCCGCTGGATTTCCCGCTGTACCTCGGCGCCTCGTTGGAGCGCGGCCGGGCCTGGAATAACGACAATCAGTTCGACAGCGGGTATATCAATGCCGCGAGTATTTTCCTCGGCTTTGATACGCCGTTGGGGCCACTGAACTTCAGCTATGGGTTCAATGATGACAAGCAGCAGGCGGTATACCTGAACCTGGGGCAGACGTTCTAGCTGAATGCCTGGCTTACTGTGGCGAGGGAGCTTGCTCCCGCTTGGGTGCGAAGCGCCCCCAATGCGGTGAATGCGATCATTCAGGTGCAACGAGGTTGATGGCTTTGGGGCTGCTACGCAGCCCAGCGGGAGCAAGCTCCCTCGCCACAACAAGCCCGCTTGCCACTAAATGGGTCCGCCTCAGGACTTTTCCAGGTTCGCCAGAATGTGCCCATGCACGCGCATGCACACACGCAAATCTTCTTCATCCACGCCCACAAACAACTCGTGACGCAAGGCCGTGGCGATGGTTTCGATCTGGTCGATCAACGGGCAGGCGGTGTCGCACAGCAGGATGCGTTTTGCGCGACGGTCTTCCAGCACCGCCTGGCGCTGCACCAGGCCCTGGCCTTCAAGGCTGTCGAGCAGGCGTGCCAGGGTCGGACCTTCTACACCGACGCTTTGCGCCAGTTCGCGCTGAGTAGGTGCATCGACAAAACGGGCGAGGTGCAACAGCACCAGCCAACGCGCCTGAGACAAACCCAGGCCCGCCAAACGGCGGTCCAGTTCGGCGCGCCAGCCTCGGGACATTTGCGCCAACTGCATGCCAAAGCGGTGTTGTTCGGTTAACGGCATAAAAAACTCATAATTTAGACTGAAAATAAAATGTGACTAATTATTAGTCAGCTAAGCATGAGCCATGCCATCAGGCAAGCATCGCTACGTAGTGATTCGTTACATTGTCGTAATTGGCACACTAAATTTCAAATTCAGACTGCAAAGCGGCCCGTACGCAATACAAAACACCCTCCGGAACACGCCCGGTAAACAGCGGTGCGATCTCCGTGACAGGTGGCAATTCGCCTTCTCCGTCGAGGAAGGCATCCTGGATTTCGCCCAGCAGATCTTCCGGTAAATCAAGGGCCTGCTCCAACGACAACTGCTGTTTGCCAATAGATTCGGCCAGCAAGGTGTAGACGTTTTTCTCCGAGCATTGCAGCTGACCGGCGATCTGGATCGGGGTCATGCCGGCACGTGCCAGGCTGATCAGTTCGTGGCGGATGTCGGCAACTTCCTTGGGCGCTTCGACTTGGCCGCCGAGCACTTCGAGGAAGGCCTGGCCATAGCGTTCCAGCTTGCGCGCACCGACGCCGCTGACCTTGGCCATCTCGGCCATGCTGGTCGGCTGCTCGCGCAGCATCTCCAGCAACGTGGAGTCGGGGAAGATAACGTAAGGCGGCACACTGTGTTCCTGCGCCAGTTTGCGCCGCAGGGTGCGCAAGGCTTCCCACTGTTCGCGTTCTTCGCCGCGCACCAATTGGCTGGCCGGGCTGGTGCTGCTGCTTTTGGCAGTGGTCTGCGGCTTAAGGTCGCGGCGCAGCTCCAGGCTTACTTCGCCCTTGAGCAATGGCCGGCAACTGTCATTCAGGCGCAAGCCGCCGTAGCCTTCGATGTCGATGTCCACCAGGTTGCGCGCGACCATCTGCCGAAACAACGAACGCCATTCGCCTTCGGCGCGCGCCTTGCCGACACCGTACACCGAGAGTTTTTCATGGCCGAAGCTGCGCACTTTCTCGTTGTCCTTGCCCAGCAGTACGTCCACCAGATGCCCCACGCCGTAGCGCTGGCCGGTGCGGTAGATCGTCGACAGCGCCTGGCGTGCCGGTTCGGTAGCGTCCCAGGTCTGCACGCCATCGGTGCAATTGTCACAGTGCCCGCATGGCTCGGGCATGTCCTCGTCGAAATAGGCGAGTAGCGTCTGCCGGCGGCAACGGGTCTCTTCGCACAGCGAGAGCATGGCATCGAGCTTGTGTTGTTCCAGGCGCTTGTGGCGCTCGTCACCTTCGGAGTTCTGCAACATCTGCTTGAGCATCACCACGTCTTGCAGGCCGTAGACCATCCAGGCATCCGCCGGCAGGCCATCACGGCCGGCGCGACCGGTTTCCTGATAGTAGGCCTCAAGGGATTTTGGCAGGTCCATATGCGCAACAAAGCGTACGTTGGATTTGTCGATACCCATGCCGAACGCGATGGTCGCCACCATGATCAGGCCTTCCTCGTTGAGGAAGCGCTTCTGGTGGGCAGAGCGCGTGTCATTGGGCAGGCCCGCGTGATACGGCAGCGCCGGGTAGCCTTGCTCGCAGAGAAATGCCGCCACTTCATCGACCTTTTTGCGCGACAGGCAATACACGATGCCTGCGTCGCTGCGCCGCTCGGACAAGAATGCCAGCAACTGCTTGCGCGGCTGTTCCTTGGGCACGATGCGGTAAAAAATATTCGGCCGGTCGAAGCTCGACAGGAAGCGTTCGGCGTTCTGCAGATGCAGGCGCTCGACGATTTCTTCGCGGGTGCGTTTGTCGGCGGTGGCGGTCAGGGCGATGCGCGGCACGTCGGGGAACAATTCCGCCAGTTGGCCCAGTTGCAGGTATTCGCGACGGAAATCGTGGCCCCATTGCGACACGCAGTGGGCTTCGTCGATGGCGAACAGCGCAATTTCCAGACTTTGCAGGAAGGCCAGCATGCGTGGCTGCACCAGCCGTTCAGGCGCCAGGTAGAGCATCTTCACTTCACCGCGCTTGATGCGCGCAGCCAGCTCGCGCTGCTGTTCGGCACTCAAGGTGGAGTTCAAGGCGGCGGCGGCGACACCGAGTTCTTCAAGGGTGGCGACTTGATCGTCCATCAACGCGATCAGCGGCGACACCACCACGGCCAAGCCATTGCGCAACAGCGCCGGCACCTGGAAGCACAGCGACTTGCCGCCACCGGTAGGCATCAGGACCAGGGCATCACCACCACTGGCCACGCGCTCAATGATCGCACCCTGGCGGCCACGAAAACTGTCGTAGCCGAAGATGTCCTTGAGGACGCGTTGAGCCTGCTCGAGCATGTAAAACTCCAAAATGGTGCCGAAATCCCTCTGTACAGGCTGGCCGAAAAAATACCGCTTCACGGGAAATAATCCGTAAGCGAAGTTTTCGCGAATTGGCGCTTGGCCTGCAGGGGCATCACAAAACGCGGCAGTATACCCGAGCGTTACCCTGCAAAGGGCGTCACTGACGAATAGTCATCACGCTCTAAAACCCGGCAAATATGCCTTGCAGCTGGCCTGGGCGCTCAAGAAAGCCTAGAATTGCGCATCGTTTATTCCCAAGGTAGCCCTTCAATGTCCTTCGCTGAGCAACTAACCCGCCTGCAAGCCTTCCTCGACGCCGATGAGCTGCATGACGAGGCGCTGGACTACGTGGCCGCTCACGGCTACCTGACCGCCCTGTCGATCTGCGCCGACGTCGTGCCCGACCGTGAATGGATCGACGCGCTGTTCGCCGAAGAACCGCATTACGCCGACGCCGCCCAACGCGAAGAAATCGAATCGACCCTGCTGGCCCTCAAGGCCCACATTGGTCGCCAGCTGGCTTCCGATGAGGAATTCGAGCTGCCATGCGAGCTGGACCTGGGCGAGGAGCCGGATGACTCCGACCTGCGCGGCTGGTGCATCGGCTTCATGGAAGGTGTGTTCCTGCGCGAAGCCGCCTGGTTCGAAACTGCCGAGGAAGAAGTCAGCGAAATGCTGCTGCCGATCATGGTCGGTTCGGGCCTGTTCGATGACCAGCCGGAATTCTCCGACATCGCCGCCGATGCCAACCTGATGGACGACATGATCGTACAGATCCCGGAAGCCCTCACCGCCTTGTACCTGCTGTGCAACGCACCTGACGAAAAACCGGCGATCCTCAAGCCTCGTCACCACTGAGTCGTTTGCCCATGACGCCCATGGGCGAGCGCTCACTGCTCCTGCGCTACGTGCTGCTGGCCATCGGCTGGCTGAGCGTAGCGCTGGGTGTGATTGGGATTTTCCTGCCGGTATTGCCAACCACCCCCTTCCTCCTGCTCGCCGCCGCGTGCTTCGCTCGAAGCTCCCCGCGTTTCTACCAATGGCTGGTGGAACACCCGCGCCTGGGGCCGTGGATTCGTGACTATCTGGATGGCAATGGTATTCCGCTCAAGGGCAAAGTGTATGCCATAGGCCTGATGTGGCTGAGCATTGGGTTTTCCTGCTACCTGGTGCCGCTGCCTTGGGCACGCGGGTTTATGCTGACCAGTGCGGTGTTGGTGACGATTTATATTTTGCGCCAGAAGACCTTGCCGCGGCGGTGAGCGTGTTTTTTCGTAGTGGCGGGTGGCGTGTATATCCATTGCCGGGGTAACGGCGGCCTATGGTTCCGCTTTTACAGCGGGTCACTTTTGGCAAACGCCCGGAATGCCGGCCCAGCCAAAAGTCCAAAGTGCAAGGCAAAAGCCTATTTACCTGATGCAACGCGGTCTAAGTGTGGGAGCGGGCTTGCTCGCGAATGCGGTGGGTCAGCCAATTCATCTGTTACTGATACACCGCATTCGCGAGCAAGCCAGCTCCCACAGGTGACCGAGTATGGCTCTGCTGTTGCTGTTGCTCCGGCTCTTACATCCTTTTCGATGACGAAGTCAGCGGTCTTTTGATCTGCGCTTTTGATCGTGATCTTGATCTGAAATCGCCCCGTCAAACACGATGGCCGGAATTCGACAGTGATTTGGGGGGTAAACCGGCAGGACGCCGGTTTAGCCGCGCTGGGCCAAGGATGGCCCATCGCGGCGGCCCCCCAAATCACTGTCGGATTGCGGGCATGCCGAGCCATAGCGAGGCACCGAGTGTTGGGGCGAGGACCTTTTGGTTACTTTTGCGTCCTTGCAAAAGTGACCCGCTGTAAGAGCGGAACCATAGGCCGCCGTTACCGCAGCAACGGATATGTACACCAACAAGCCGCCATCACAGACACATTGATTCAGCGCTGTTCCAAAGGTTTTGCCACCTTCCGCACCGGAAACGGAAAATAGAAAAACCGCAAAAACGCCACCCGCTTGATCACTTCCCCAATCAACAACGGCACCACCACCGCCACCACCAATCCAATGCACGCCGACAGCAACGGATGCAGGCCCACACGCTCCATCAGGTCAACAGTCTTATGCTGAATCTCCCCATGAAAGATCAACAGAATCAAAGTGGACTGCCCGATGTACGTCATCACCCACGTGATGACGGCCGACGCCATCAGCACCCGCGCCAGTGACCAGCTCGCGTACACACCGATCACCGCCAGCAAGCTCGTCCACAGCCAATGGTCGTAGCGCCGCTGCGCCAGGTCCATGGTGTCGTGGCTGTAGAGGAATACCGCGGCGAACAACGCCACCGAAATCACCAGCGTCAGCAGCGACCCTTCATGCCGACGCAACCAATCGCGCAGCAGGTAGCCGTAGATGAAGTAAGTGCTGCTGATCAGGGTTATCTCAAGGCCGAAGGGTAAACCAGGCAGCGTCCAGGTCTGCCCGCCAACCGTCACCGGTATTTGCCAGAACCACGGCAATACCCAGATGCCGATCAGCAGTTGCACCACGACCAGCAAGCAACTCAACGGCAGTGACAGCTTCAGGCGCTGGATCAGGCGCAACATCAGCCAACTGAACAGAATCGCCACCCAGAAGTGCGGCAGAAACCACAGCGCCTGCCAGGGGATGGTGTCCACCGAGGCATACAACACGCCGCCGACATCCGGCAGCAGCGGTTGGCCGCGCAGTACATCGCGTACCAGCACGTACACCAGCATGGTGAAGAAAAACGGCTTGAGCAGGCCGTCGGCCTTGCGCACGGCCATCTCCACAAAGGGTTGCTCGGGCTTGAAGAACACCCCGGAGAGGAAAAAGAACAGCGGCAAGATGAACGAAGCAATGATCGGATACTGCAACTCCAGGGAGTTGGCCACGAACCAGCTGTGGCCGTACACGATCAGCAGAATGCCGATGCCCTTGGCAATGTCCATTTGAATCCAACGATGTTTCATCCGACTGCCCCCGACCGATCGATCATGCCTTGCGCCATGGCTTGAGCCACAGCCCCATGCCCAGCAACACCACGGCGCCGGCCAGGGTGCTTAACCCCAGTTGCAGCCACACGCCTTGAATTGGAAACAGCAATAGCGCCGCGAGTCCCATCACCAGCGCACTGAGCAGCCAGTGGCGTGCCCAAGGCAGAGCATCGAGTAATGCCTGGCGCTGCATCAGCAACAGTGCGGTGCAGATCACGCCCGCCAGTGCGGCCAGGGGAATACCCGCCAGGCCAAACACAAACGGCAGCACGCCCAGCAACAACACATTGACCAGGCTGCCGAGCAGCTCGCAACGCAGCGGCTGGCGCGTATCGCCCGCGGCATAGGCATAACGCGCCAGCAGGGCATTCCAGGCACCGAACACCAGTGGCACGGCAAACCAGGCCAGCAGCAGCGGCAACGGTGAGTCCGCCGATTGTTTGGGCAACAGCAGGGCCACCAGGCTCGGCGCCGCCGCCACCAGGCCAACGCCGGCGGGCAAGGTCAGCACGCTGGCGGTTTCCAGCCCGCGCTTGAGCAGGGCCAGGCGCTCATCGCCCTGGCGTCGGCTCATCATGCCCAGCAGCACCTGGTTGAGGCTCATCAGCGCAATCAGCGGCAGGTTCATCAGCTTGCGGGCGAGGTTGACCCAGGTCACCGCGCCTTCACCGAGCAGCGACGCCACCAGCCGTTCGATCAAGGCCAGGCCCTGGCTGGCGCCATTGCTCAGTAACAGCGGCCCGATGCGCTGGCCCAGCTCGCGCAGCGGCGCAAAGGACAGTTGCCAGCGCCACGGCCGCCAGCCCTGGCGCCAGATCGACGGCAGCAACGCCAGCGGCATCAACAGGCTGCCGGCCAGGCACGCCAAGGCGAGGGAATGCGGTTGCGTGGCCGTGCCCGCCAACGCCAGGTAGGTCACCGGCGGCAGGTTGAACAGCAACGAGCCCAACCCCGCCAGCACAAACCGCTCGCTGGCCTGCAACGGAATACTGAACAGCGCATGCAGCATCAAACCGGGCACGCACCACGCGACGATTTGCAGGTTGCTGCCGGCCAGCGCCGTGGCACTGGCCGCCAACCCCGGTCCGAGCAACTGCACCAGCCACGGCGCCAGCAGTGTCAGCAACAGGCTGGTGACCAGCGCGATCAGCATCAAGGCCGGGAACAGCACCGCCAGCCAGTCCAGGCGTTCGCCGTCCTTGCGTGCCAGGTACAGCGGCAGCGCGGCGGCGCTCAAGACGCCACCGGCCAACGACATGCGCAACGCCTCGGGCAAAAACAGCGCGATCAGGAACGCATCGCTGCGCTCTCCGGCACCCCACGCAGCCACCAGCAACCACTCGCGGGCGAACCCCAGGCACAGGCCCAGCAAGGTTGCAAGCGTCAGCCAGACGGCAGAGCCGAGCATGGTTAAGGCCGCACGCCGTCAAGCAGCGGCTTGCGGTACACCACGGTCTTGACCTGCGGCAGGCGCGCCGGAAACAGTCGGCGGGCCTCCAGCACATTGATGCCGACCATCAGCCAGAACAGCGACACCATCACCACGGCAAAACTGAAGTAGTGGTCAAACAGGCCGCTGACCAGTGCCGCCAGAATCCCGGCTGTGCTGCCCAGCCACAGTGCGTTGTCTTTGGTCAGGCGGATCGGGCCTTTGTCCGGGCGCGCTTCACGCCACCAGCGCACTGTCACGGCAATAAACAACAGCATGCCGACAATGCCGATCTTGTAGACGTAGTTCAGCCACAGGTTGGAGATCCCCAAAAAGTGCGTGCCCGGCACTGGCGGGTCGACCTTGAAGCCGATGCCGAACGGGTAGGCCGCCACCGCCTGCGGGAACATGCGGTATTCGTCGAAACGGATTTCGGTACTGGCGTTATCCGAGGAGAAAATCGTCGCCAGGCGGTCCTGCAACGGCGGATAAGCCATCACCAGCGCCACGGTCAGTGCCGCACCGATCATCAACAAGCGGCCGGTGTAGGGCACGCGGCGCGTGGCCATCCAGATCAGTACCAGCGCGAGGCTGACCATCGCCCCACGGCTACTGGCCAGCAGCAATGCAGCAGCCCCCAGGCACGCCACGCCCAGGCCCAACCCGCGCTTCCAGCCCTGTTCGGTCATGCCGAAGCAGAAGGCCAAGGGCAGCAGCAGGGCCATGATCCCGCCGATGGCATTCGGGTGCATCCACGGCGAGCCCATGCGCGACGACATCGCCTCCAGGCCGAATTTCAGGGTGTCGAAGTTGCCGTAATTGAACAGCGCCAGCACCGGCGCAATGCCGGCGCCCGAGCGGGTGCGCACGAACACTGCAATCGACAGCACCAGCATCGCCAGGGTGCCCAGCAACAGGGCAATCACCAACGATTCGCGGTGCTTGTGGTCGACCAGCAGCTTGGCGGCCAGAAACACCCCCGACAGGTTCAGCAACCAACGCAGCCAGTTCGCCACGCCACTGCTGTCGGCGTGAATGGTGACCTGGCCGACGATAAACGGGAACACGCTGAACAGCATCAGCCACAGCAGCATCTGGTCGGTGGGGCGGCGTGTAAGGCTCGGCGTGGCCGGCACACGGGCCAGGAAGCTGTGCCACAGCACCGCGCCCCAGGTCAGCGCCAGGATCGCTTCGCTGACCGTACTGCGAATACCCAGGTTGAGGGTGGAGTAGGGCATGAAGGTTGCCATCCCGGCGAACAACAGCAAGCCCCAGAACGGGAAGCGCAAAATAGTCACCGCAGCGGCCAGGCCGATCACCGCGAGAAACGCCTTGGCCGGTGATAGCATCAAGGCGAGTGCACCGAACAGCAGGCCGAACAGGATGGCGACGAGGCTTGCCAGGGAGAGTCTCATTTCAATTCCTCGATCAGTTCGGCCAGGCGTTGGCGATAGGCATGCTGATTGAAACGCTCTGCCCACTGGCGGTGTTGTTCGGGAGTGTCTTCATCCGCCTGATCACTCAGGCCCAGCATCAATTGCACCAGCGCCGGGCCATCGGTGGGCGAAAAACGCGGTGCCGACGGCGGGGTGATTTCATCCAGCGAGGTGCCGCTGGCCACCGCCACCGGCGTGCCGACGCTCAACGCTTCGATCACCGGCAAGCCAAAGCCTTCGGCATAGGACGGCTGCCACAGCCGCGAGGCCTGGCGGTACAGGGCGTGCAGCTCGGCATCCGACACACCGCTCAGGGCGCGAATCCCCGGCAGGCTGCGCTGAGCTTCGGGCAGGTGCTCGAGGCTGCCGACCAATACCAGTTCCGGCACTGCAGGTGAGAGCCGACGCGCCTGTTGCCAGGCCTCCACCAGAAACGGCACGTTCTTGCGCAATTCGCGTGTACCCACCAACAGCCAATAGCGCGGTGGCAGCTGGCGCGCAGTGAGGTCCGCCGCCAGTTCGATAAATCCATCGACCTGATTGGGCAACACGCGCACCTTGCCGGCGGCCTTGGGAAACAAACGCACGGTTTCATCGGCACTGTACTGCGACGGCGTCCACACCCGGTCGGCGCTGTGTACCGCATAGCTGATCGACAGGCGATCGCTGGTTTTGTAGATCAACGCCTTCAAACGGTTGGCGTGGTAGTTGTTCAACGTGATCTGGAACAGGTCGTGCAGCAGCACCACGCTGCGCATGCCTTTTGGTTTGGGTGGCAGCGGCAGGCCCATGTTGAAGGTGCTGATGTACAGGTCGATCCGCTGTTCGCGCAAGGCCTGCGGTAAAAAGCCGGCCTCGAAGCGCAGGCGATTCTGCGGCTGGTGCATGGCGGTTTTCGCACAGCCCCAGGCCGGGCAGTGGGCCTGCAAGCGCGTTTCATCGCCCAGCGGCGCCACGGTGAAGCGCTCCAGTTCAATGCCCGGCAATGTGCGCAGGGCGGCCTCGAGCGCATACACCTGGCGGCTGATGCCCGATTGCGGTGAGGTGCCGACGGTGCGGTAATCCAGGCCTACACGCATACGGGCTCCTTTTGATTGAGCGGTGCCAGTGAGGCATACACCTGCTCCAGCTGGCTGGCGGCAACGCTCCAGTCATGGGCACGGCGCACATAGGCGCGGCCGGCTTCACCCATGGGCGCGGCGGCCTCGGGAAATTGCAGCAGGCGCACCACGGCATCCGCCAGGCTCTCGGCACTTTGCCCGCCGAGGTAATCCAACCCTTCTACCAGGTCCAGGCCCGACACACCTTGCTCGGTGCTCGCCAGGGGCAACCCGGCTGCAAGCGCTTCGAGCACTTTCAATTTGGAGCCGCCGCCATGGCGCAAGGGCGCCAGGAACACCGAACAGCTCGATTGCAGGTTCAACAGGTTCGGCACAAACCCTTGCCATTCGATGCGCGGGTCTTTCCAACGCTCGCGCCAACTACCGGGCATGCCGAACCCGCAGACACTCATGCGCGCCTGCGGGCAACGCTCCCAGACTTTGGGCAGGATCTCATCCAGCGCCCACTCGATGGCGTCCACGTTGGGCGCGTATTCATAGTTACCGAGGAACAACACGCGCTGGGTCGACGGGTCGGGATGGGCGGCGGCGAAGTGATCGCAGTCCACGCCATTGACCACCACCGGCACCGGTTTGCCGGCGATTTTGGCCAGCACTTGCGCGTCGGCTTCGGTGACGGCCACCACTTGCGCCGCCTGGCGCATCACTCGATGTTCCCAGCGGCTGTAGCGCCATTGATCATAGCGAATGAACGGCAGCGCCCAGCGCGGCAGGCGGTCGTAGGTGGCGGCGCCCAACGCCGATTCCACGTTATGTTCGGTCAGCACGAACGGCTGGGATTTACGTGCCAGCGCATCTTCGTAGGGTTGGAAGGTGTAGGTGTGCTCGATCTGCACCACGTCCCAATGCTCGTTGAGCAGTTGGTGAAAGGTGTCCTGCAAGGCACCCGACAGGCCATTCACACTGGCCAGCAGCGGGTAGGGCGCCAACAACCCGGCCACCAGGGTTTTGAGGCTGCGCAGCGGGCGGCGCGGCAGGATGATCAGTTGTTCGAGGAAGGCTTCCAGCACTTGGCGGTCGGTCAGCGACACCGGGTGTTTGTCATGCAGCAGCAGGGTGATCCGATGCCCACGCGCCGCCAGGCTGCGCAGCAGGTGGAACTGGCGGGTCTTGCCGCCACTGGTGGCGGGCCAGGGTGAGTAGGGCAGGATCCATAAAATGCGCATGGCAGGCCTCAATCCCATAACAGAATTTGCAGGTTCGACTTGACCGGTACGGTCAGGCCGTCGGTGCCACTCAGCGGGGTTTGCGTGCCGCGCAGCGGGTCGTACAGGGTCGCGCCGGTCAGGCCGGGCAAGTGCGCGTTGCCGCCCTGGGCCGACCAGAAATACCAGAGTTTGTGGCCGTCGGCGCGGGTCCAGCCGATGCTGAACAGGCCGTCCGGCAATTGGTCGGCGCTGGGCGGGTCGCCGGGTGTGAGTTGCGGCCCGCTGACGTCGAGGAAGTTCTTCAGGGCGGTATAGACCGGTTTGGGGTTGGCGTCGATGTCGAGCAAGCCGTAAGACTGGTCGCGCACGCTGGCGCGCTGGTCGAGGTCGCTCAGGGTGAACAGGAAGATCCTGTCGAAATCCATTGCGCTCATCAGTGCCACGCGGCGCACTACATAATCGGCCTGGCCCTGCAAGGTAATCAGGTCTTGGGCGTCTTTGGGGCCGGGGTAGGTTGACCAGCCCCACTCGGTGCTCCACAGGGTGTGCACGCCACCGGCGCGCAGGGACTGGTTGAGCACCGTGGTCTTGGCGATAAAGTCCAGGTTCGCCGGGTCGTTGCCTTCGGGAAGCTGGGTGTAAGGGTGATAGGAAATCACCGTGTTCAAACTGGCCACGCCCAGCGCGCCAAGGGCCGAGAGCATGGTCTGGCCGTTGGGCATCTCGCTGAAGAACGCCATGCCGGCGGCCACCACTGGTTTGTTCGCATCCACTGCGCGCAAGGCGGCGGCGGTGACGGTCAGCAAGTTGGCATAGCCTGCGGGGTCGGCTGCCGGGCGCCAGAAGCCAAGCAGGTTAGGTTCGTTCCACACCTGCCAGGCATCGACGCTGGGGTAGCGTTGCGACAACAGCGCCATGCGGTTGGCGAACACATTCGGGTCCTTGGGCGGGTACTGGTCCTGATACGGCGCACCGACCGGCGCGGTGGTGGCGAAGGGCGCCGAACCCACCAGGTAGAACACCGACTTGAGCTGGTTGGTTTGCAGGTTGGCGACCAACTGATCCAGGGTCGCGACCTGATACTGGCCCTCAACGGGCTCCAACTGGTCCCAATGCAGATCCAGGCGCACCCATTGCAGGCCCAGGGCCTTGAGCCGGCCGATCTGCAGTTGATACAACGTGGGGCTGAACCACAGGAACTGCGCGTTCACCCCCAGAAAGTCCTTCCACACCACCACCTTGTTGCCCTTGAGCACATGGTTTTCGGCGTCGGCCTGACGCCCCCACATAAAGGCGCTGAGGCCGATGGCCGCGACCACGGCCAGGGTGGCTAACCACGTGCGTCTAGGTGCCATAAGGTGCTCCTGCAATGGCCTGTTCAAAGAGCTGCTTGAACTGCTGCGCGGTCAATGGCCACAGGCGTTCACGGCCGATTTCTGCGGCGCGCTCGGCCCAGTCGCGGGCCAGGGTCGGTGTGCGTGCCAGGCGCAGCAGCTGTGCACTCAAGGCCGCCACATCACCTTGGGGATAGATCGCACCATTGCCGCTGGCGACTTCTTCGGCAAACGCGCGCGCATCCGACGTGATCGCCCCACGCCCGCACGCCGCCGCCCAGGACAGCGCACCACTGGTGCCGCGTTGGCGCCCCAGCAGGCCGAGTTTTTTTGATTCGCGGTACGGCAGCACCATCACATGGTGCGCCTGGATCGTCTGCGCGATCTCGCCGGCCGGCAGGTTCAGCCGCCAGTCGATGGCGCCCGCCAGGCCGAGGTCGGCGATCTGGCGGTTCAACTGTTCCAGGTAATTGCCGCCTGCGCCAAATGCCATTTCGGCGGCAGTGCCACCGGCCAGGGTCAGGCGCACACGGTCACGCAATTCGGGGGCCTGCTTGAAAGCATCGGCCAACGCCTGCAACAGGTCTTCAATGCCTTTGCCACGGTAAATAAAGCCGAAATACAGCAGGTGCAAGGTGTCCAGCGACGGCAACGGTGCCGGCGCAATCGCCAGGTTGGCGTGGTTGATCACCGCCACTTTGCCGGCCGGCAGTTGCATACGTTGGGACAAACAATCGGCGCCCAGACGCGTGAGCGTCACCAGCCGCGTCAGGCCTTGGGCGACCTGGCGTTCTTCACGCAAGGTCAGCGGGTCGGCCAGCACCACCGCCGCTTGCGGTAATGGGCTGGGCAGACGCTCCAACAGGTTCAGTGGAAAGGGCAGGTGCTCCCGCCGCCAGACCATGCGTTCGGGGTCATGCACGGTGGCGGTCAGCGGCAGTTTGGGGTGGGCCTTGCGCAACTCGCGCAGGGCCAGGAATTCGCCAAGCCGCCCGCCACCCAGCTCGGCGTGGACCAGGTCCACGCGTTGCCAGTCGAACCCGGCGATGGCCTGCTGGATTGCAGCGCTGCTGCCTTCCACGCCGCTCAACGGTGTCGCCACCGTCACGCCCAACTGCTCCAAGGCCGTCTTGAAATGGTTCGCGTAGTCGGCGATCCCGTTTTTTTCCGGCGGCAAAGGCGCGAGCAGGGCGATGCGCATCAGAACGCTCCCCGGTATTTGGCGATGGTTTTGAGCACCTTGGCCGGCACTTCAAATTTGCGCCGGTTGATGATGATGCCGTCCACCTTGCCGAACGCAGTGTTGAGGATCGACAGCGCGTGTTCCACCACCGGCACCGTGCTTTTCTGCGCTTCCACCACCAGGGCAATCAGGTCGGCGCGGCGCAGGTTGATAAAGGCGTCGCGGTTATCCAGCAGCGCCGACGCATCCAGCAGTACCAATTCGCCAGGTGCCGCCGGTTGCGCGCCGCCGACCCGCACGTTGATGCCGTTCTCTTGCAGCAATTGGCGCAGTTGTTCGACCACAAAGGTCACGCCCTCGCCATGCCGTGCCGAGGTCAGCCCCAGGGTCATGCCGCGCTCGGCAATGCGGTCCAGCTGCAGCAAACCGTACAGGCGGTAAATGCTCGCATTGAACGCGTTGGTACTCTGCGCGGTGCTGGTGTCCAGCTCCGGCAGGGTGGTCCACAGCGGCAGGCCGAACTTGCGCTCCACCAACCCGCCGTCGTGAATGCGCTGGTCCAGCAGGTAGCACAGGTAGACCACCAGCAGGCCGACGACGATCGAGAACGGAATCGCCAACAGCAACATCAGCAAGGTTTTCGGGAAGATCCGGCCTGGGTTCAGGGTGGCTTCTTCGATCACGGCAATGTTGCTGATCTGGCTCTTGTCCAGCTCACGGTCGATGCGCGATTTTTCCAGGTTGTCCACGTACAGCGCGTAGTTGCGCTCGGTGGCGCTCAGTTCACGAGAGAGGCGAGTCAGCTCCGGTTCAATCTCCAGCGCCTCCTTGCGTTGTGCCTCAAGGTTCACCAATTGTTTTTGCTGCTGAACCAATTGGGTGCGCAGCGCCAGGTTGTTGCTCGACTCATCCAGCAGCACCCGCTGCAAGTGAATTTCGAGGGTGTTCGGCGCGCGGTTTTCCGAGCTTTGCACCGTGTTGCTTTCACCGGCCACCTGCGCCTGCATCGCGCGAATCGACGCATCCAGGGCTTTGACCGGCGGCGCGTTATCGGTGTAGGTGCGCATCATGTCGGCCTTTTCCAGCAGCTTCTGATTGAGCAGGCGACGCAAATCCTGTTGCTGCGGGTTCAGTGCGATCTGGCGCACCGTGGTGACTTCCTTGGGCTGGCCCTTGAGTTGGTCGCGGGTGCTCTGGATCGCGCTGTCGGAAGAGGCGATCAGGCGCGTGGTGTTGAAGGTCTCGCCACGCAGCACATTGATGCGCTCGGACAAGTCTTCCAGGCGGTCGGTGATGCTCGCCGCACCGATCTCGTTCAAGTGCTTGAGGATCTGCTCCTTGTAGCTTTTGATCTCGGTGGCGCTGGTGTTCACCTGGCCTTCATAGAAGGCATACAGGCTCTTGCGGCCCAGTGCCTGGGTGCGTTCGGTAATGTAGGTCTCAACCCAGTCCTTGACCACCTGTTGGGCGATCTCCGGGTCACCCCAGCGAAAGCTGATATCCATCACCGTGGAGCCCACGGCGTGGCTGACCTCGAAGTTTTTCTCAAGGCTGGCGGCCAGGCGTTCCACGGGGGTGGTTTTTTCCAGGATGCCGACGGTTTCCAGTACCACGCGAACCCCATCGAACACCGCGCCCACACCTTCCTTGAGGTAGTACTTGGTGCGCTTCCAGAAGCCTTCCGGCGGCGGTGCGTTGGCGATCACTTCCAGGTAATGCTCGGCCACCGTGCGCACAATCGGCCGCCCGGTCAGCAGGCGCTCCTCGTCCACGATCGGGTCGCGCTGGGTGCTGGGCATCACGATTGCCTGGCGGTTGCTGATCTCGATCGGCAAGGTCGAATCACGCCCCGGCTTGACCAGCAGGCGCGCGGTGGATTCGTACTTGGCCGGCAGCAAAAAGGCCCCCAGCAAGATGATCACCAGCGCCGCGATGGCCGCCAGTTTGAACTCGTGCCGGAAGATGAAGAACAGGCGCAGAAGATCACGAAAAGAACGGATCTCGATCATGGGATGTCGCTCCTTCAGTTATTGCCGCCGCTGGTTCGGGTGTAGTTGTAGCCAACCCCGATCGACTTGGTGAACGGGATCAGTTGGTTCAAGTAGGTATCCACCCCTTGGATGCGCTCGCCGACGTTGGATTTGGGCACGAACACCACGTCGCCGCGTTGCAGGTGCACCGGTTTACGTCCGTTGGGACCGGGCTTGAGGTATTGGCTGAAATCCAGGAAGTAGGCGTGATAGGCGCCCTGGGCATCTTCGCGCAGCAGCGCGACCATGCTCGCGTTGCCCGACGGGTTGACCCCACCGGCGCCGACGATGGCTTGCTCCAGGGTGTTGGCCGTGCCCAGCTGCACGGCGGTGGGGTTATTCACCGCGCCGCCGACGATCACCGAGTTGCCCGGTGCCTGGTTGATGTTCACCGTCACCCGTGGTTCGCGATACACCGGCGCGAGCTTGTTGCTCAGCTCGGTGGCCAGTTCCGAGGGCTGGCGCCCGGCGACCTGGATCGGCCCCAGGAACGGGTAATTGATCTTGCCGTCGGTCTGCACCGTGTACAGCGTCAGCTCATAGATGGTGCTGACGTTGAACGCCGACAGCGTCGGCATTTCCCCGGCATCACGCACAATGCGCAACTGGTCGCCGATGCGGATACGCTCCACCGCCGGCGGCAGTTGCGCAAGCTGGTCGAGGGCGCGTTTGCCGTCTTCAACGGTCTGGTCGTCCGGCGGGACGATGCGTGCGGGCGTATTGCAGGCGGCCAACGCCATCATGGCCAGGACGAGCAAGGTTCGTTTCATCAAGGGGGACTTCCTGTAGGTCATGATGCTCACCTCCAATAACCGGGGAACATGCTGATGCGCCGCTTGAGGGCGAGGGGTAGCCGGCGTTCCAGATGGCCCAGCCGGTAGCCGAGCAACTTGAACGCGCTGCGCACCAGTACTTCGGGCACGCGGTGCAATGCACCGGCTGCGCGCAATGCCGCGAGCTCAGCCAGTACATAGCGTTTACCTTCACCGCCGGCATCGCCAAACGCCTGGCGGATCCACGGCTCGCGACCGTAGAACACGCCAATGTCGAAGTAGCGGTGAAACTCATCCATGAGTCGGTAATCGTGGGAGTGGTACACCCGTGCAGTGGCGGCGTAGCGCACGGTGTAGCCTTCGAGCAGCATGCGCGCGGCGACGTAGGCGTCTTCGCTGCCGATCACATCGGCGGGGAAGCCTCCGACGGCCTGCAAGGCGCTGCGTCGGTACACGGAAAACGAGTCGGAGCTGAAGCAGGTTTTGATCCCGAGCGTGGGCGCGTCGGCCATGCGCTTGGTGCGGCTCTGGTCCGGGTAATTGAAGTGCCGCGACTGCGCGCCCAGCACCCCGGCGCCGGGGTGCGGCAACTGGCGACCGTAGGCCACGCCGTTGAGCGGGTCTTGCTGCAGCTCATCGAGCAGGTTGGCGAAGGTCTCGGCATCGGCGGGGATCGCGTCCTGGGTCATCACGATCAGTGCGTCACCGCTCACCTGCTCACTGGCCCAGCGGCGAGTGCCGCCGTGGTTGAAATCACGCGCATCGATCACCTCGACCCGGGCGCCGAATTCGCGAAAGCGCGCCACGGTGTCATCGCTGGACGCGCTGTCGACCACCAGCATCTCGTCCGGTTGCAGCGTCTGCTTGTTCAGCGCAGGCAGCAGTCGCGCCAGGTGGCTGGACGCGTTGCGGGTCGGGATGATCAACGAGGTGCGCATGTCACTTCTTCACTTCTGCCGGCGCACGCCCATAGATATCGTCAAAGCGCACGATGTCGTCCTCACCCAGGTACTCGCCGCTCTGCACCTCGATCATCACCAGGTCGATGATGCCGGGGTTGGTCAGGCGGTGCTTGTGCCCGGCCGGGATGTAGGTGGACTCGTTGGCGTTGATCAAAAACTCACGCTCGCCATTGGTGATTTGCGCGGCGCCACTGACCACCACCCAGTGCTCGCTGCGGTGATGGTGCATCTGCAACGACAGCGAGGCCTGGGGCTTGACCACGATGCGCTTGATCTTGAAGCGGCTGCTTTCCTCCAGCACCGTATATGTGCCCCACGGCCGGGTGACGGTGCGGTGCAAGCTGAACGCCGGATGGTTCTGGCGCTTGAGTTCGGCGACGATGTAGCGCACGTCCTGGCTGCGGTTGGCGTCGGCGATCAGCAGTGCGTCAGGGGTGTCGACGATGATCAGGTCGCGCACGCCGACGGCGCCGAGTACGCGCTTGGGCGAGTCGATGTAGCAGTTATGCACGTCATGCAAAATCGCTTCGCCATTCACCTGGTTGCCATGCGCATCGCTGGGCGTGAGCTGGCGCAGTGCTTCCCAGGAGCCGATATCGCTCCAGCCGATGTCGCAGGGCACCACGGCGACTTGCTTGGACTTCTCCATCAAGGCCACGTCGATGGAAATGTCCGGCGCGCTGCCGAACGCATCCGCATCGAGTTCGCGCTGGCGCGAGGTTTTGTTTTGCAGGCCATGGCTGTGTTCCAGGGCCGCTCTGGCAGCGGTCAGCACCTCGGGGGCATGGGCGGCGAGTTCGTCCACCAGGGTGCCGGCCTTGAAGCAGAACATACCGGCGTTCCACAGGTGCTTGCCGCCGTCGAGGTAGGCTTGCGCGGTGGCCAGGTCGGGCTTCTCGACAAAGCGTTTGACCCGGTTGCCGGTGCCCAGCGCGTCACCTTTTTCGATATAGCCAAAACCGGTTTCCGGGTGATCGGGCTGGATGCCGAAGGTCACCAGGTAGCCGGCTTCAGCCAGGTCGCGCGCCTGGGTTACAGCCTCGGCGAACGCGACTTCATTGAGGATCAGATGGTCGGCGGGCATCACCAGTAACTGTACGTCGTCGCCGAAATGCTCCTGCACATGCAGCGCCGCCACGGCAATCGCCGCTGCGGTGTTGCGCCCGAAGGGTTCGAGCAGCAGGTCCAGGGGCAGGTGGGCCTTGTTGACCCCACGGTAGTCATCCAGGGTGCGAAACAGCAGGTCGCGGTTGGTCACCGTGAGCACGCTTTCCACGCCGGGCAACTTGGCCGCGCGCTGAAAAGTCTTCTGCAACAGGCTCTGGCCGTCACGCATGCGCATGAAGGGCTTGGGCATGTTCTGCCGCGAGACCGGCCACAGCCGCGTACCCGAACCACCGGAAATGATGCAGGGAATTAATCCGTTGAGGGTGTTCATCAATAGACTTCCTTGGTGGAGAGGACGGCCGGGACCGTCATGAAGACGATGTACAAGTCAAACCACACCGACCACTTGGAGATGTACTCCAGGTCGTACTCGACACGTTTCTGGATTTTGAACAGGGTATCGGTCTCGCCCCGATAGCCGTTGATCTGCGCCCAGCCGGTGATGCCTGGCTTGACGCGATGGCGCGAACTGTACTCGCTTACCGCCACTTCGAACGGAATGCCTGCGGCTTTGGTGGCCGTGGCATGCGGGCGCGGGCCGACCATGGACATATTGCCCAGCAGCACATTAAACAGCTGCGGCAGCTCATCGATGCTGGTCTTGCGAATGATGCGGCCCACGCGGGTGATGCGTGGGTCTTTGCGGGTGGTCTGTTGTTCGGCGGTGAAGTCGCTCTGGTCGGTGAACATCGAGCGGAACTTGAACACGCGAATCTCGTTGTCGTTGTAGCCAAAACGGTTCTGGCGAAACAGCACCGGGCCCTTGGAGTCGAGCTTGATGGCGATGGCCGTGCACAGCATCACCGGCGACAGCGCCACCAGGGCCAGGCTGGCCAGCAGTAAGTCTTCACAGCGCTTGATAAAGGGCGACCAGCCGCGCAACGGCAGCTGCGAGGTGTTGAACATCAGGATGCCGCCCACGTCGGTGATGCGGCTGTGGCCGTAGCGCAGGGCGGCCATGTCGGGCACCAGCATCACGTTCACCGACATCTGCCGCAGGCGGTTGACCAGCCCATGAATGCGCTGCTCGGCGGCCCACGGCAGGCAGATCATCACTTGGTTGACCTGCTCGGCACGGATCAGTTTTTCCAGGTCACGGGTATTGCCCAGCAACGGCAGGTTGCTCAATTCCTTGGGAATGCGCTCGGTGCGGTCGTCAATGAAACCGATCAGGCCGGAGCGGATATCGCCATTGCGTTGCAGATGGTCGGCCACATGCACGGCGGTGTCGGTAAACCCCAGGATGACCGTGCGTTGCAGGTACTTGCCCTTGCGCATCAGGTTGCGATAAAGGCGCAGCATCACCAGGCGTTCAACGCAGAACAAAGCCAGGCTGGCGATGTACCAGACCACCAGGTTGCGCGGGGTCAATTGCGGGAAAAACTGCAGTATCTGGTACATGAACAACAAGATGCAGAACGCCGCAGACCAGGCCACGATGCTGGTGCGCAGGCGCAGGCGATTGCTGAACAGCTCTTCGGAATAAATCCCCAGAGCCTGAAACAGAATAATGCTCAGCACTGCAAAAAACAGCAGCAGGCCGAGAAAGTGGGACAGTAGCTCGGGGGCCAGCGGGTCAAGGAACAACACCAGCACCAAAGGTGGCAAAATCGCAGTGAGGCCGTGGACCAACTTGACGAAAACAACAAAAAATTCAACGAATCCAGCACGGGTCAGAAACAGGCTATCGACTGACGACTTTTCTCGCATAACAACATCCCTCATTGCACTCCAGACTTTCTGTTCGGCTACTTCAACCTGCTTGATAAGAAGGCAAATCGAACGACGGCTATGCTGGGTAAAACGCAACTATTTCATCCAAGTGCAACCGTCCAAATGGAGGAAATTGGCAGGGGGCAGTGACTAAAGGATTTTTCCTTTTATTGGCTTGGTCAAAAAGTTGACCGTGGAGCGAAGGTGGTATTCCAGACACGTTGGTTCAGGTTTTTATGTGTCATGTTGTTGACATTCCTTGTTCGTGCACTCGGTCTTGGGGTGTGATTTTGAGTGTAGGAACAAATATGGGAATTTTCCTGCTGGATGAGTAAACCTTTTTCGAAGGTGGCAGAAAAAGGGGACAGAGAGGGCGCGGCAACGCCAACAAACAAGGCATGGAGGCTAATGTTTTTTGTGCAGGATGATAGAAATGTATCCAGCACAATTTTTTGTTTGCGCAAGGTTCACCGATTAACCTGCGGGCTTTCCCTGGTAGATGGCTTGAGCATGATCGACCTCGCAACCCTCGCGGTGTTTTCCGGCGCTGTTTTGCTGTTGCTGCTGTCACCTGGGCCGAACATGGCATTTGTGATCAGCCATGGCGTGAGTTACGGCTGGCGCGGGGGCGTGGCTTCAAGCCTTGGGATCTGCGTGGCGGACCTGCTGCTGACTGCCTTGACGGCCTGCGGGGTCACCGCTTTGGTTGCCAGCTGGCCGCCGGCGTTTGATTTGATTCGGTACGCCGGGGTGATCTACCTGGTGTGGCTGGTGTTCAAGACTCTGCAAAAAAACACCGGCCTGGATATGACCCAGGTCCAGCGTGTACGTTTGGGGCATGTGTTTGTGCAGGCCATGCTCAACAGTTTGCTCAACCCTAAGGCGTTGTTGTTTTTTATGGTGTTCCTGCCCCAATTCGTCAAGCCAGAGGCAGGCTCCATTGCGATGCAGCTGTGGGTGCTGGGCGGCGTTCTGACCCTGATCGCCGGGGTTTTCCATGCCTTGCTGGGCATTTTTGGCGGGGCGATCAGCCGAGTGTTTGCGGGCAGTAGCCACAGCGCCAGGCTACAGAAATGGGGCCTGGCGACCGTGCTGATGCTATTGGCGGCGCGGTTGGCCTTTATGTCTCGGCCAGCCTGACCTACCCCATTCGTGCCATCAGCCCAACCGCGCGGCTGCCCGCGCCACAATTTCACCGCGCACCCGACGCGATTCCGCCGTGCGCTTGTTGGCTTCCTCCAGCACATGTTCAGGCGCGGTGTGCGGGCTGCCCGCGTCAAACGGCGGTGCTGGCGCGTATTCGATCTGCAACTGCACCAGCTGCGCGGCGGCCTCGCTGTACAGCTCGGCGGCCAGGGTCAGGGCAAAGTCGATCCCCGCAGTGATCCCGCCACCGGTGAACAGGTTGCCGTCACGCACCACGCGCGCCTGCACCGGGATGGCGCCCAGCGGGGCGAGCAGGTCGTGATAGGCCCAGTGGGTGGTGGCCTTGCGGCCGCGCAGCAAACCCGCCGCGCCGAGCACCAGTGAGCCGGTGCATACCGAGGTCACGTAGCGGGCGGTCTGCGCCTGGGCTTTGAGGAAATCGAGGGTTTGTGGGTCTTCCATCAAGGCGCCGACGCCGGAACCGCCGGGCACGCACAGCACATCCAGGCGCGGGCAGTCGGCATAGGCCATGGTCGGAGTGAACACCAACCCGGTGCTGGAGGTGATCGGCGCCAGGTCCTTCCACACCAGGTGCAGCTTCACATCCGGCAGCGAACCCAACACATCATAGGGGCCGGTAAGGTCAAGCTGCTGGATGCCGGGGAACAACAGAAAACCGATCTGCAAGGTCATGAATCAAGCTCCGTTAAAAGGGTGGACGGCTTCACTGTAGAGGCCTAGGCTTTGGCGAATACGCCATTGAACCCACAAATCACGCCAATCATGACCCGGATCATCCACGTTCTCGCTTTTGATAATGCCCAGGTGCTCGACGTGACCGGGCCATTGCAGGTGTTCGCCTCGACCAATGACCTGGCGCGCCAGCGCGGCCTGGCGTTGCCTTACGCGGTCTCGGTGGTCGCCGCGCAGGACACGCCGGTGATGACCTCCGCCGGCCTGGCGTTGGTGGCCGAGCCGCTGCCAGCGCCGGATACACCCTGCGACACGCTGGTGATTGCCGGCGGCTGGGGCGTGTACGGCGCCGCCGAAGACCCCGCGTTGGTGCAATGGGTGCGCGAAAAGGCCAGGCACACACGGCGCATGACATCGGTGTGTACCGGGGCTTTTTTGCTCGCCGCCAGCGGCTTGCTCGACGGCTGTCGCGTGGCCACCCATTGGACTCGCTGCGAAGAGCTGGCGCGCAAGTTTCCCGCGCTGACGGTGGAGTCCAACCCGATCTTTATCCAGCAAGGTGCGGTGTGGACCTCCGCCGGCGTCACCGCCGGCATCGACCTGTGCCTGGCCCTGGTGGAAGAAGACCTCGGCCGCGCCGTCGCCCTGGAAGTGGCGCGGCATTTGGTGGTGTTCCTCAAGCGCCCGGGCGGGCAATCGCAATTCAGCGCAACCTTGTCGCTGCAGAAGGGCGACAGCCGCTTTGCCGACTTGCACGCCTGGATGGCCGACAACCTCACCCTGGACCTGAATATCGCCACCCTGGCCGCCCAGGCCGGCATGAGCGAGCGCAGTTTTGTGCGCCACTACCGCACCGAAACCGGCCAGACCCCGGCACGCGCCGTTGAGTTGATCCGCGTGGAAACGGCGCGGCGGCAGTTGGCCGACAGCACGGCATCGATCAAACGCATTGCCGTGCAGTGCGGTTTTGGCTGTGAAGAAACCCTGCGGCGCAGCTTCCTGCGCGCGTTATCGGTGACGCCCCAGGCTTACCGCGAACGCTTTTCGCCGGTGTCGTGAGCGAGTAGTTCAAACAACGACTCAAGGGTCACCTGCGGCGCTTCCTGGAATACATTGTGGCCAACGCCCGGCAACACCTGGCGCCGATACACGCCGCTGAAGCACTCCAAATCGTCGTCCTCAACCGGGGCCGGGCCGACGCCATCATCGGCACCGCACAGCGAAATGCTCGGCACCGAAATCGGCGGTTGCAGCGCCAGAGCCTGTTCGATCGCTTCCAGCGCCGGGTCGCCAGGCGCATACATGAAGCGATGGCGATAGGAGTGAATGACCACCTCGACAAAATCCGGGTTATCAAACGACGGCGCAGTCTTGGCGTAGAGGCTCGGCCCTTCGGCCCAGGTCGGCGACCACAGCGTCCACAGCAGCGCGCACAGCTCGCGGCGATTGGCGGTCAAACCGTCCACACCCCGCTGGGTGTGAAAATAGAACTGATACCACAGGCGGTGCTCTGTGTCGGGCGCACGCGGCTTGAGGGACTTGGCAATGTCCTGAATGTTGTAGCCATCCCCCGTCACCAACCCTCGTACCCGCTCGGGCCACAGCGCGGCGACGATACACGCGGCGCGGCCACCCCAGTCAAACCCCGCCAGAGTGGCTTGCGGGATGTGCAGGGCATCCATGAAGTCCAGCAGGTCCTTGGCCAACGCCGCCTGCTGCCCGGAGCGCATGACCTGCTCATTGATAAACCGCGTCGGGCCGTAACCGCGCAGGTACGGCACCAGCACACGGTAGCCACGCTCGGCCAGCATCGGCGCGATGTCATCGTAACCACGCGGGTCGTAGGGGAAACCGTGCAGCAGAATAATCGGCGCACCGCTTTCGGGTCCGTGGGCTTCGTAGGCAACGTCGAGCATGGAGGTGCGCACGTAGAGCAGTGGGGCGAGTGGGGTCATGACGGTCTTCTCGTGGCAGGCCAAAAATGGAAGAACTCTAGTCAAACGCGGTGACGGAATATCGAGCGAATGGAGGCAATGGTCTTACTTGTCTAGACACTCCCGCGCCAACAACCCCAACACATTGAGGTCATGCCGCTGGCCATTCCAGAAACCAGCCTCGCGTAATGTGCCTTCAGTTTTAAAACCGAGTCGTTCCAGCAGTGCATGTGACGCGGTGTTCTGCGGATGCACCAACGCTTCTACGCGATGCAACTGCATATGCTCAAAGCCCCAATCGAGCATGGCCTGCAAGGCTTCGCGCATCAAGCCTTGCCCTCGAGCAGCAGGGGCCAGTTCGCAGGAGAGGGCGCAGCTGTTCCAGGCGCGGTTCCACTTGAACAGGCCGCAACTGCCGATCAACTTGCCGTGGTGTTCAAGGCCCCAACGGGTGCCTGGGTTGGGGTGAGTGCGCCACTGGGCAAAGGTGTCGATCAGGGCTTCGGCCTGGGCGATGTCAGTCATGGGGTCGGCGCCGAACCGGCGCATGCTCGCGGCATCGGCGTGGATGGCGAACAGCGCGGGGGCGTCGGTTACTTGCAGTTCTCGCAGGCGCAGGCGTGGGGTTGCGAGGGTAGGAAATCCGCTCATGCCGCCAGGGTCGCGAAAACCGGATCGCGATCAACGATTTTGACTAAAGGATGCCGCCCCACCTCTACCTCCATGTATTGCGCACAATCGAACGACGGGTCTGGCCATTGTGCCCAGCCCGCCTCAGGGTTGCCACACTGTCTTCACCCCACTGAGTTTACGGTCCAAAAACGTCGCCGCGCTGATCAATGCCAGGTGGCTCAGCGCCTGGGGCGTATTGCCCAGGTGACGGGCCTGGCTGTCGAATTCTTCGGCGTACAGGCCCAGCGGGTTGGCGTAGCGCAGCAGTTGTTCGAATTCCAGGTGGGCTTTTTCCACTTGGCCGGCGCGGGCCAGGCATTCGACGTACCAGAACGAGCAGGCAGTAAACGCGCCTTCAGTGCCTTGCAGGCCATCGATCTGGCTGTCGTCGTTGCGGTAGCGGTAGACCATGCCGTCACGCACCAGGCTTTTCTGGATCGCTTCCAGGGTCGACAGCCAGCGCGGATCGGTGGCCGCGACGAAGCGCACCAGCGGCATCAGCAGCATCGAGCCATCCAGTGCGGTGCTGCCGATATGTTGCACAAAGTGCCCGCGCTCTTCGTTCCAGAAATTGCTCCAGATGTCGGCATAGATCGCCTGGCGAGTCTGGTCCCAGCGTGCGAATGGGGCCGGCAGCGAGCGTTTGGAGGCCAGGCGGATTGCGCGGTCCAGTGCCACCCAGCACATCAGCCGCGAATGCAGGAAGTGATGCTGCTCGCCGCGCATCTCCCAGATGCCCACGTCTTTCTGGTTCCAGATTTCGCAGACCTGGTCGGCCACTTCCACCGTGTGTTTCCAGCCTTCGTGGGAAATCGCCTCGCCGTATTTGTTGACCAGGTACACCGCGTCCATCAGCTCGCCGTAGATATCCAGTTGGATCTGGTCAAACGCTTCGTTTCCGACACGCACCGGCTTGGCGTCGCCGTGACCACGCAAATGGTCCAACTCGGTTTCCGGCAATTCCTGGCGCCCGTCGATGCCATAGAGGATATTGATTTTGGTCGGCTGGCCGCAGCAGTCGCTGACCCGGCCCTTGAGCCAGCGCATGTAGCTGTTGGCTTCCTCGACAAAGCCCAGGCGCATAAAGGCGTAGACGGTGAACGAGGCGTCGCGGATCCAGGTATAGCGGTAGTCCCAGTTGCGTTCACCGCCGGGAGATTCGGGCAGGCCGAAGGTGGCGGCAGCAATGATTGCGCCGTGTTTGCGTGACGTCAGAAGCTTCAAGGCCAACGCCGAGCGGTTGACCATTTCGCGCCAGCGTCCACGGTAATTGGACTGCGCGATCCAGCCGCGCCAGAACTTCAGGGTGCGTTCCAGGTACAGGTCGGTGCAGTCGTTGGTGACGCGTGGGTCGTCGGCGCCACCGAGGACAAATTCGGCGCCTTCCTCCTGGCTCAGGCTAAAACGTGCGACTGCCGCCTGGTCTTCGAGGCTCAGCGGGTGGCTGCCGACCAGGCGCAGGCCGGGCTGGCCGTCAGCGGTAAACAGCACGCCGCCGTTGTCGGCCGTCGCCTTGGTCGTCGCGCGGGCGTAGTCATGGCGCACGGCGCAGCGCAGGTGAAGGGTGGCTTTGCCGCTGACCACACGCACGCGGCGAATCAGCAACGGCAGTTCATCGACGTCTTCGCTGACGGTCAACAGGTCGGTGATTTCCACCACCGCTTCATCACTCAGCCAGCGGGTTTGCAGCACATTGGTGTCGGGCAGGTAGATTTGCTCGCGACGAGCGTTGGGCAGGTCGGGGGTGAGTTGGAAAGCACCGGCCTCGTGCGTGTCCAGCAGTGAGCAGAAGATTGATGGGCTGTCGAATTCCGGCCAGCAGAAAAAATCGATGCTGCCTTTGTCATTAACCAATGCAGCGCTGCGCATATCGCCGATGATGCCGTGGGCATCGATGGCGCTTTGCGGTTCGTTCTTGAAATCAACCATTGCCACGAAACTCCGGATATAGGCTCATGCCGCCATCAATAAACAAAGTGCTGCCCACCACGTAATCGGAGGCATCACTGGCCAGCCAGACCACCGCGTTGGCCACGTCTTCCACATCGCCTACGCGGCCGTAGGGAATCAACTTGAGCAGTTCTTTTTCAGCCGCGCCTTCAGTGGCCGCACGGTTGATTGCCGTGCGAATCGCCCCTGGCGCGATGCCATTGATGCGGATGCGCTGTTCGCTGACTTCCTGGGCGAGGGTGCGCATCAGCATCTCCACGCCGCCCTTGGAGGCTGCGTAATTCACATGCCCGGCCCAGGGGATGATCTGGTGCACCGAACTCATGTGGATGATTTTGCCGGCCGACCGCGATACGCCGTCGCGAATGCCTTGGCGATTGAAGATCCGCACGGCGGCGCGGGCGCACAGGAACTGGCCGGTGAGGTTGACGCCGATCACGGTGTTCCAGTCATCAAGGGTCATGTCGACCAGATTGGCGTCTTTTTGCAGGCCCGAGTTGGCCACCAGAATGTCCAGGTGACCAAAAGCGTCGAGGGTCTGGGCGAACAGGCGCTCCACGTCCGCCTCTTTGGACACGTCGCCACCGATGGCAATCGCCCGCCCGCCGTTTGCGTTGATCTGCGCGGCGAGGGCTTCGGCCGGCGCCGCCTGGGAATTGTAGTTGAGCACCACGGCCGCCCCGGCTTCGGCTAACGCCTTTGCCGCACCTGCGCCGATGCCGGAACTGGCACCGGTGACCAGGGCCACTTGTTGCTGCAAGGAGATCTGCATTGCCCACCCACCGTTTTATCAGAGTCCTTTGTGCTGACTGGCACGCGTCGGTAGAAGTTCAGCAGCCTCAAGTGGGTTTTTTTGCGAAGCATTTATGCTTTATGGAATAAAAAACTAATCGCAAATAATTAAAAGTAATTAATAATCCACCAAAAACCGTTTGACAGGATATTGCTGCGGGCGTCTTATAAGCACACCTCAATGTGCTCCGCTGGTAGTTCAGAAGTCATCGCGGATATACCTATAAGAGATGCCTATGCACCCATTGGCCTTTATAGGGGAACTACCAGTTCAGGGGGCAGCGCCTGTCCGTGTGGGCGTGCCTAAGTTAGTGATCTTCGATTGCGACGGTGTACTCGTGCAAAGCGAAGAAATCACCCTGTCTGTACTGATTTCCCTGCTGAATGAACAAGCACGTCGTGATGCGCATGAGACTACGGGTCTTGACTTGGTAGAATTCATTGAGCGATTTCGCGGGCGAAAGATTGCCGACTGCTTACGTGAAGCCGAACGGGTATTGAATATTTGCCTCGACAGTCAGTTTGAAGAAACTTATCGCCAGCGTGCTGAGATCGCTTTGACCGCGCATTTAAAACCTACTGAGGGTATCAGTGAGGTGCTCGAGAACTTGAGTATTCCTTTTTGCGTAGCCTCGAGTGCGCCCCGGCATAAAATAGAACACTGTTTGCGTCTCACCGGACTGCTCTCTTATTTTGAGGGGCACCTGTTCAGTTGTTATGAGTTAGGTCGCTGGAAGCCGGATCCTCTGGTGTTTTTGACGGCGTGCGCCACTTATAACGTTGATGTCCGTGATGTATTAGTTATTGAAGACAGTGTGGCCGGTATTCAAGCGGCGATTGCGGCGAACATCAAAGTGCTGGGTTTTGGACCGGTCGACCGGCATTCAATGTTGGTCGATGCGGGGGCGTTAGCATTTTCCGATATGCGTGAATTACTCACGATTCTACAGTGATATGACCACTCAAGGAGGAGGCGTTGTGACGACATCAGGTTATACCGAGCGACTAAAAAGTAATGACCCATATTCTGAAGTTTGGTGGGACTCTTCGCCTGCCGTCTATGCACCTTATAAGAAATACTTGCTTGAAAAGTACCCGGCCGCCTTCAGCTCCATAGAACAGTTAATGCCAGACACGTTTTCGCAGCCCGGTGGGTTCAGCAATGTGACGACTAACCCTCGTCTGGTGACTGCGGTAATTCTTGAAAAACGCGAGTATTGGTTGTCGCGGTTTAATCTTGCCAAACTGACGCCCCAAGAATTGCGCCGCAAGCTGTACGACGAAGTGATCGTGCAGGGGGCTTCGGACCTGAAGCAACGCTGGGTTCAATCTGCCCAGTGTGAAGGGTGGATTTGCGCTCAAGTCGATCCTGTCGATGTGCGCTGTGCCGAACGCATGACTGCCAGGGGCGTGGCACTGCGTCAGTTGGCTGCGAATGTGATGGTGAAGGTGCCCGCAAGCCTGGAGGGCCTTACGACTGTCGAGCACTTAGTAGCGCAAGGCAGTTCTGTCAATATCACCTTCTGCTTCACTGTTGCGCAATTTCAGGCAGGCATCCAGGCCATAGAACGTGGAAGGATGACTGCGCGCAGCAAGGGCATCGACACACGCCATTGCAAGTACGTGATCACGTTCATGATCGGCCGCTTCGCTTGTCAGCCCGAGTTTGCGTTACAAGCGGCAGAGGGCGGCCTGACGCTGAGTCCAGAGGATCTGCGCTGGGCGGAGTTGATGGTTTATGAGCAAATACAGGCGCTGGTCTCGGCGTCTTCCGCTCCAGTCAAAACCCTGCTTTCCAGTATAAAAGTCGATGTGGACGAGCGTGGCAACAAGCACTGCTGGCACCTGGAGAAGACCGGCTTGCTGGCGACGTGCTACACACTGACGCCGGAAGTGGTTGAGTTTCTGATTGAGCGCGAAAGTCGCGGTAAACCGGTATTCCCTGCGGGGGAACCCTTGAAGCCACCGGCTTCGACGCTCGCGAAGTTGTTTCGTATCCCGTATTTCTGCGAAGCCTACTGCCTGGACGGCATCGAGCCTTATGACTTTTGCAATCATGAGGCGTTTATCAATACGTGCAATGAGGCCAACAGTGCGCATCGGCGCCTGGCCGATTTTTGCACTCGACTCTGCCCCCCTACGCATGCTTTCAGCCGTTCGCTCAGTGCGATCATGGCGGCCGAATACGGGGTGCTCGTATGAACAAGATGGTCGGGTTATGGGCGCACCCACGTTCTCGCTCCACGGTGTTGGAACGCGTATTTATCGAGCGCAAAGACTTTGAAGTTTTCCACGAACCGTTTGCCCATATGGCATTTTCTGCTGACTCTGCCATTCCGTCGGATGAATGGGATCACAGTTTCCCAACCACTTATCAGGCAATAAAAGAGCGGCTGGTCAAGGCCAGGGAGACGGCCAATGTCTTTCACAAAGACATGTGTTATCACTGCCTCAATGACTTGAAAGCAGACGTGGACTTCCTGGCGCAACAAGACAATATCTTTCTTATCCGGGAACCCGCCAGCAGCATTCTTTCGCATTATCGCGTGCACCCCAATATGCCGTTGCAAGCCATTGGCCATAAAGCCTTGTATGAGATTTTTTGTGTGGTCACTAAGCTCACCGGCAAAATGCCCTATGTCATAAATGCTGATGACCTGGCGGCAGCGCCGGAGCGGGTGATTGGTAAACTATGTGACTATTTGGGTATTGAATTCCTGCCGCACGCCATGGTGTGGAAGCGCGAGTGCCCAGAACAATGGAAAACCTGGCGAAGTTGGCATATTGCCGCAGAAAACAGTGAATGCATTATTTCACCGAGTCAGCCTCACCCCGATAAAGAGGTGCTCGATAACACCCCGGCGTTAAAAGCGATGTATGACTATCACCGGGTTTTTTACGCGCGCATGAACGAATTCTGTCAATAGGGGAGCAGGGCATGAAAAAGTTGATTATTACTGGCGCCGCCAATGGAATTGGTCGGGCGACGGTGGAGCAGGCTATTGTCGATGGTTACTTTGTTATTGCCGTCGATAAGGACATCGACGCCCTCAACGCCCTGCAACAAACTTACGGCGCGAGTGTGCTAGAGACGCAAGTAGCCGATCTTTCCAATGGTGCTGTAATCAAGGGTTTTATTCCACGCCTGTATGAGCGTCATGCCAGTATTTATGGGTTAATTAATAATGCTGGGGTGTATCACGGCAAAAGCATTTACGCCTATTCCGATTACGAGGTGGATGAAATGCTTAACGTTAACCTCAAAGCCCTGGTTTATCTTTCCAAAGACTTCGCCGAACGCGAAATGAAGCATGAAGCGCCGCGCAGCATCGTCAATATCACCTCAGTGGCAGGGGAAGTGGGCAGTTGTGATGCCCTGTACGGCGCCACGAAAGCCGCAGTGATCGGCTTGACCAAGGCCAACGCCTGGAACTTCGCGCCTTTTGTGCGGGTAAACGCGGTGTCTCCGGCACTGATTCACGACACGGCCATCTACGACACCATTCCTGAGTATCGGCGCGCGGAGTACGCGCGCCAGGAAATTCTCAAAGACCCCATCCTGCCCAGTGGTGTGGCCGAGGTTATCTTGCTGCTGGTTGGTGAAGGTTTGCGGCATATGACCGGCAAGGTTATCCCGGTTGATAACGGAGCCTACCCACGGTGAGCCAGCCCAAACCGAAGAAAAAGTTGCTGTTGGTGGGCGCGGGTAATCTGTGCCTGCAGATTCTCAAGATTCTGGCACCCAGGAATAAATTCGAGTTTGTCGTGCTGGGGCGCAACGAAGAAGCGACCATCCGGCTGTGCAACCTGGTGACGCTGTCGTGCGCACAACTGGAGCAGTATGTTGCTATCTCGCCGGTGATCGCGGACTTGACGGATATCGGCAGCGTGACCCAAGTGCTCCGGGAACACGCGCCGGACATCATCGTGAACTGCGCCTCGTTGCAGTCATGGCGAGTGATCACCGGGTTGCCCAAACGCTTGTTCGAACAACTTGACCAGGCACAGTTCGGTCCTTGGCTACCCATGCACCTGACACTGATGCATGACTTGATGCAAGCCGTGAAGACCTCCGGTATCGCGACCCTGACCGTCAATGCGGCCTTTCCCGACGCCGTCAACCCGATCCTGGCCAGGGTCGGTCTGGCGCCTGATATAGGGGTAGGTAATGTCGCCAACCTGATTCCGGCCGTGCGTTTGTCCATCGCAAAGTTGCTGAAGTGCTCTGCCGCGGACGTGGAGGTGATGCTGTATGCCCAGCATTATTTCAGTCACTACGTGCCACGGGGCGGCCTGCCCCCACGTGCCAGCTACCGCTTGCTGTATGAGGTTCGCGGCCAGCGTACGGTCGCTCGTCTGTCGGATGAGGTGATTTTTTCTACGGTGAAAAACGAGTTTCGTCGGTTGGGCGGGGTTGATGGGCAGTTTTTGACCGCGTGTTCTGCGGTCACCGTGATCGAAGGGCTTTTTTCTCCCACGCCGGTCCTGGTGCACGCGCCCGGCCCCCTGGGGCTTCCGGGTGGCTATCCGGTGTGGCTTCAAGACGGACGCATCAATGTGCAGTTCTCCGACGACTGCCCATACGACGACGCGGTGCGCCTCAATAGCATTTGCCAAAGCCACGATGGTATCGACGAAATTCATTGTGACGGCTCGGTCACCTTCAACCCCAGGTGCATGGCAATCATGCAGACGATGCTGGGGTACTCCAAGGACATCATGTCGGTTAAGCAGTCCGCGGACTGTGCTCGGGAGTTGGCGGGAAAGTACCTGTCTTTCAAGAATTCAACCTGGTAGGGAGCCGTGTGCCATGAGTCAGATCCTGGAGTATGAACACGAGGAAGTAGCCAATTATTCAACGCAGTATTCGCCAGACTTTGTTGAGCACTGGGATGCGTTGATTGATTGGGAAAAAAGAAAGGCCGGCGAGCAGGGGTTCTTTGAGCAGTTGTTGAAAAGTCACGGAGTGAAATCAGTACTCGATGTATCCACGGGCAGTGGTTTTCATGCCGTGCAACTCAAGCAGGCAGGTTTCGAGGTGGTCGCTGCGGACGGTAGCGGCACGATGCTGAACAAAGCCCGACAAAACTTTCTTGAGCGTAAATTGGCGATTGACTCCCACCACAAGGAGTGGCTTGAACTCGACCCGGACGTGCTGGGCACGTTCGACGCTGTGGTGTGCCTGGGCAGTTCACTGTGCCATGTGTTTGAGGCGCACGTCCGCATGAGCGTGCTGCGCAAGTTCAGGGCATTGCTCAAGCCAGGCGGTGTGTTGATTGTTGATCAGCGTAATTTTTTTGCTATTCGCGCGGGCAACTTCAAATCCAGCGGCAATTATTATTACTGCGGCGCCAGCGCGTCGGTCAGCCTGGGAAGGGTTGATGCACAGGTGTGCGAGTTCATTTACGAGTTTGCAGATAAACAACGCTACAGCCTGAAAGTGTATCCGTTACTTCCCGCTGAACTGGCCAGCGAGATTCAGGCCAGCGGCTTCTTTGCCCATGAGGATTACGGTGATTTTCAGCGTGATTTCGACAGTATGAATTGTGATTTTGTCATCCACACCGCCCGCGCCGTGTGAGGGCGTCATGATGAGCACACTCGTACAGAATAATCCTCGCGTACTGGACAGCGTAGTGTTGGCAGTCGTACTGACGGGGTTTGTGGCCAGTACCTATGGGTTCGGCGTCTACTTGTTCGCTAATCTGGTGGTTGATATGCGCCGGGATATCGGCTTCGACTACACCACCGTGGGCTTGATCACCGGCGGCGCACAGATAGGTTTCCTGCTGTTTTCTTCGGTCACCAGTTATATCAGCCGTTTTTTCGAAGGTTGGAAAATCAGCCTGGTGTCCACCGTGGTGACGTCTCTGGCCCTGCTGGGTTTGAGCGTCAGCGACAATATCTGGTCGTCGGGTGGGTTGTTGATATTGCTGGGAGGGTGCTCCGCTTCGGTTTACATCCCGCTGGCAGAAATCGTCACCAAGGGTTTCAGTCCAGGTAATCGCTCCCGCGTCATGGGGCTGATCTCCAGTGGCACCAGCTACGGTGTGTTCATCAACGGGTTGCTGGTGTCGTTTCTCACCTTACAGGGTGGCTGGCGCTCTATCTGGCTGACGGCCGGCCTTGTGTCATTGGGCCTCTGTTTCGTGGCCTGGTTTCTATTGCGCAACATGGGGGCGGACCAGGCAACTGGTTTCTCAGGTGCGCGCTCGCGGTCGCTCGATGGCCACACGCCATGGCTGAGCCGTTCGTTGTATCTGATTTGGGTCATCGCCTTTCTCAACGGTATGGCACTGCTGCCGTTTCAAACTTACCTGGCACCTTACCTGCGCGATGAGTTAGGCGTTTCGGTACAAGACGCAGGGTTTATCTGGACGACGATCGGCGCTGTAGGGATGGCTTCGGGCTTTTTGGTGGGATGGGTTGCAGACAAAGTGGGTGCCAGGACGGCCTTGGCCATGTGTTTTCTGAGCGCGGGTCTGGCAGCCCTGCTGGTGTTCAGTTTTAACACTGTCGCGTTGTTCTATTTGGCGGCTTTTTTGTTTGCGCTGGCGTTTTATCCCATTTTTGGGTTGGTCCCCAGTTATATCGGGCAAATCGTTCCGGTCAACCGGCTGACGCAGGCATTTGGCATTGCCAATGTGCTGATTGGCCTGGGTGGCGTGTTCGGTAACTTCCTGGGCGGACTGTCCAAAGACCTGACCGGGTCATTCTCGACAGTTTATTGGGTGGTTGCGTTCCTGCTGTTTTTACAATGCGTGATGGTGTTCATGTTGGGCAAACAGCCTGTTTCGCTTAAGGAGGGAGAGCGGTCATGAGTTATTTCGCGCAAGGTCCACAACAAAACTTGCACGCGTTCACGTTCAGCCACGTGCGTGCCGAACAGTCACTTATGAAACAAAAACCTTTGGTCATTTGGATGACTGGCCTTTCTGCCTCCGGGAAATCGACCATTGCCGATGCGCTGGATATGGCCTTAAGGGCCCAAGGCCGGTTTACCTGCATCATTGACGGCGATTCGGTACGCAGCGGGCTGTGTCGTGACTTGGGGTTTACCGACAGTGACCGCGATGAAAACATTCGGCGGGTCGCTGAGGTAGCGGGTTTGATGGTGGAGGCGGGACTTATTGTTATCGTCGCGCTGATCTCGCCGTCATCGGCCAGTCGGCATTACGCCCGCTCGATCATTGGCAACGACCATTTTGTAGAAGTCCACGTGGATGCCCCACTGGCAACTGTCGAACAGCGGGACCCTAAAGGGTTGTATAAAAAGGCGCGATCGGGACTGCTTATGAACTTCACGGGGATTGATTCGAACTACGACACTCCGCTGTTTCCTGAAGTGCATGTGCAGACCCACCTGTTTTCGGTTGAACAATCGGTCGAGATCATTCTTGATTGGATGGCGAGTGCAGCGGACCCCGCTTAGCCATTGGTCTTCTAGCCGCGGGGCGGCGACTTCGACTCCAAGAAACGAGGTATTCTCTGCCAAGGCAGAGCGTGCAGGTTTTTTCGGGAGTTGGAATGACGCATTTCACGGGCACTGCAAAATCAATCCGGCTGATCGGCGGCGCTCGGGTATTGGATTTTATCAATACCACTAATGGTCGCAGGCCGTATTCTGCACTCAAGGTTAAGGAAGAACGACTCACGAGTTTCAAGTTCTTCATCGAGTGGGCATTACACGCCTCTTTGCTCTCTGATCAAGAGTACGATAATTACTCACCTATGGTGTTTGACTCGCTTATTTCCTTCCAGCCAGACCTGGACGCGATTATTGCATTCCGAGAGTGTCTTTACGGCGTCTTCCACGCTCTGTCATTACACCAGCATGTCACCGATGAGGCCTTACAGCAGATCAACCTGCACTACCAACAAGGCGCGGCGTGGCGAGTCTTGCGCTCCATTGACGGGAGGCCCGCATGGGGCTGGCGCACCTGCGTCTCTGCGCAGGAGCTGACGTCGATGCTGATAGCGCGCCTGGCCACAGATGCGACGCAATTGCTTGTATCGAGCCAGCTTCACGCGTTGAGGTGCTGCAGTTGCACGGATTGCGATTGGATATTTCTCGATCTCTCCAAAAGTAAACAACGCAAGTGGTGCCAGATGAGTGTGTGTGGCAGCCGAGAGAAGCTGAGCCGACTTAAACAGGCGGCCAGTCATCTTTAGTTGCAACTCGAAACGGTGAGCGACGGGAAGCAATTGCTCCGCTTAATAGGAAGCATTACTATTCACGCCCCCGCCTCCCAGTGCTCACGCGATGATTCCTCAGCCGCCCCGCAGAACAGGCTTTTTCGAGCATTACGAAGAGTTGATCGGAACCTGGACACGCCGCCTGAGAAACCGTCAGCAGGCCGAAGACCTGGCTCACGACACTTTCGTACGCGTGCTTGAGTCTGGTTCGAGCGACGTTGAGCAACCGCGTGCCTATCTGCATCAAACGGCGCGCAACATTGCGGTGGACGCTTACCGTCGCGAAGACCGGCGTGAGGCGCTGGCATTGGACGCCTTTGATCAGCGTTCGCCCCACACCGGCGACCCGGAGCATTTCATGCACGCGATCCAGTTGGCCGACTCCATCGAGCGGGCCTTGGCCGAGTTGCCGCTCAACTGTCGCAAGATATTTATCTGGCAGAAAATCGAGGGGCTGACCCAGCAGGAAATCGCCGTGCGCCTGGGGCTGTCTAAAAACATGGTGGAAAAGTATATGATCCGCACCTTGCGGCATCTGCGCGACCGCCTGGACGCCATGGCCCCATGAACTCTGCCCGTTTTGAAACAGGATCTTCCACGATGGATAGCCGTGCTCGCGACGAAGCCGCGCAATGGTTTGTACGCCTGCAAGACGCCGAGTTGAGCCCCGAAGAGCAGCAGCGTTTCGACGCGTGGTGTGCCGAGCAGCCTGAGCATCAATATGAATTTGAAGTGCTGCAAGGCCTGTGGAGCGCCGCTGACCTTGTGCCCACGGCGCGTTTGCAAGCACTGTGCGAGGCCCCGGTCGAACGCCCCAGACGCCACGCCATTGTGCGTTACGCCGTGGCTGCCAGTGTGGTGGCCATCGCCTTGGGGCTTGGCCTGTTCAGCGGGCTTGATCATCCCAAACCCTACAGCGCTGAGTTCAGCACGCGCTTGGGCGAGCATCGCCAAGTGGCATTGCCCGACGGTTCGGTGATGGACCTCAACAGCCGCAGCGTGGTCGCGGTGCATTATGAAAAGGGTCGGCGCGGCGTAGAAATCAAACAGGGCGAAGCGATGTTCAGCGTCGAACACGACACCAGCCGGCCGTTTGTCGTGGTCGCCGGGGCAGGGCAGATCACGGTCACCGGCACGCGTTTTGATGTGCGCCGCGATGACGATCAGACCCGCGTGGTGGTCGAGGCCGGCACGGTCAAGGTGCAGGGGCGTGTGCCGGATCAGAGCGTGACGCTCACGGCAGGGCTCGGCACGCATGTCGATCCTGCCGGGCAAGTCGCTACGGCGTATGCCGTGAATGCCGATGAACTGACAGCCTGGCGCACCGGCAAATTGGTGTTCAACAACGCCACCCTTGGCGAAGTGGCGCGGGAAGTATCGCGCTATCGCGAGCAGCCGTTGCGGGTCAATACAGCGGCGGTGAGCAATCTACGGCTGACCAGCGTGTTCAAATCCACTGACACCGACGCCTTGCTCAAAGCCCTGCCACATATCCTGCCAGTGGCCGTGCGCGCCTTGCCGGACGGTAGCCAGGAAATTATTTCACGCTGACATTCAGGTTTTTTTCGAGTTCTTCGTCTTCTTCTGCAACTGCAACTGGTTTGCATTAACAGCCGCATACTCTTGCGATCACAGGACTAGGTTCGACGTGAAAAAACTTGTCGGTAACAACAATAAAGTCTCCCGCTGGGCGCCCATGGCGCTGGCACTTGCGGTCAGTGCCGCGCTGCCTGCGGCCTATGCGGCCGATGGCATCCATATTCGCTCACAGCCGCTGGGCGCTGCTTTGAGTCAACTGGGCCAGCAGACTTCCCTGCAAGTGTTCTTCAGCCCTGACATGGTCGCGGGTAAACAAGCGCCAGCAGTGGACGGCAACCTTTCTCCCGAACAGGCCCTGCGCCAATTGCTTCAGGGCAGCGGCCTGGATTACCAGATCGATGCCGGTTCCGTGACCCTGCGCCCGCTGCGCAGTGGCACGGGTGAAGCCGGCTCGCCGTTGGAGCTGGGCGTCACGGATATCAAAGTAGTGGGCGACTGGCTGGGCGATGCGAATGCCGAAGTGGTGCAGAACCATCCGGGCGCACGTACCGTGATCCGCCGTGAAGCCATGGTGGAGCAGGGGGCGATGAATGTCAGTGATGTGCTGCGCCGCGTCCCTGGCGTGCAGGTGCAAGAGGCCAACGGCACGGGCGGCAGCGATATTTCCCTCAACGTCGGCGTGCGTGGCCTGACTTCGCGGCTGTCGCCACGCTCTACCGTACTGATCGACGGCGTACCGGCGGCGTTCGCTCCCTATGGCCAGCCGCAACTGTCGATGGCACCGATTTCCGCCGGCAACCTGGACAGCATCGACGTGGTACGCGGCGCCGGTTCAGTGCGTTATGGGCCACAGAACGTCGGCGGTGTGATCAACTTCGTGACCCGCGCGATTCCTGAACAGGCCTCGGGTGAAGTCGGCACCACCCTGGAAACCTCCGCCCACGGCGGCTGGAAACACGTCGACAACGCATTTGTCGGCGGCACCGCCGATAACGGCATGGGCGTGGCGCTGTTGTATACCGGGGTGAATGGCAACGGCTACCGCAACGGCAACAACTCCAACGACATCGACGACGTGATCCTCAAGACCCACTGGGCGCCGACCGATCAAGACGATTTTTCGCTGAACCTTCATTATTACAACGCCAACGCCGATATGCCCGGCGGCCTGACCCAGAAGCAGTTTGACGCCAACCCGTACCAGTCGGTGCGTGATTGGGACAATTTCAGCGGCCGTCGCAAGGATGTGTCCTTCAAGTACATTCGCCAGATCGACGACCGTACCCAGGCTGAAGTGCTGACCTATTACATCGACAGTTTCCGTGGCAGCAACATTGCTAACCGCGACCTCAAGACCATCGGTTCCTACCCGCGCAGCTACTACACCTTCGGCATCGAGCCGCGGGTGTCCCATGTATTCGATGTGGGCCCGAGCACCCAGGAAGTCAGCGTCGGTTATCGCTACCTCAAAGAAGGCATGCATGAACAGGCCAGCAGCCTGAACCTGGTCAACAACGTGCCGACGCCGGGCGGGCAAAACGACGGGCATGTTTACCAGGACCGCACCGGCGGCACCGTGGCCAACGCGTTCTATATCGACAACAAAATCGATATTGGCAAGTGGACCGTCACGCCGGGCATTCGTTTCGAAAACATAGAAACCAACTGGCATGACCGCCCGGTGGTCGCCTTGAACGGTGTGCGCACCGTGGAAAAGAATCGCAAGATCAATAGTAACGAGCCGTTGCCAGCGTTGAGCGTGATGTACCACATTTCCGATGCCTGGAAAGTCTTCGCCAACTACGAAACCTCCTTCGGCAGCTTGCAGTACGCGCAGATCGGGCAGGGCGGTCGCGTCAACCAGACGGCCGACGGCCTGAACCCGGAAAAGGCCAAGACCTACGAGATCGGCACACGCTACAACGACAGCGTCTGGGGCGGCGAAGTGACGCTGTTCTACATCGACTTCTCGGATGAGTTGCAATATGTGAGCAATGACGTGGGCTGGACCAACCTCGGCGCCACCAAGCACCAGGGTATCGAAACCTCGGCCCACTACGACCTGTCGAACCTGGACCCACGCCTCGACGGCCTGACCGCCAACGCGGGTTTCACCTACACCAAGGCGACTGCCGAGGGTGATGTGCCGTTCAAGGGCCGCGATCTGCCGCTCTACTCCCGTGAAGTGCTGACAGCGGGCCTGCGCTACGACATCAACCACTGGACCCATAACCTGGACGTCTATGCTCAGTCCGGTCAGCGCGCGCCTGGCACCGGCACCACCTACATCACCCAGGGCACTGCCGATGGACAGTACGGCGATATCCCCGGTTATGTCTCGGTCAACGTGCGCAGCGGGTATGACTTCGGCGCGCAACTGTCGAACCTGAAACTGGGTGTGGGGGTGAAAAACGTCTTCGACCAACAGCACTACACACGCTCCAGTGACAACAACGCCGGGTTGTACCTGGGCCAGCCCCGCACGTTCTTCGTGCAGGCCAGCGTTGGCTTCTGACCGGGCGTTGATAAGAAAAATCGCAGCCTGAGGGCTGCGTTTTTTTTGCCAGTTTTTGCAGTGCTCGCTGCACGGCCCAGGCCAGCGCAGGAACTGTTTTCGCGCGTTTGCCACACAGGTTGTAACCAGCGACTTTGATCGTAGGGGTTGCTTTTAAACGCCGAGACAGGAGCCAGACATGACTTCAACTTCGTTTCAATCCGGTCAGGCCGATAGCCGGGGCACCTTTGAGGGTATACGCAAGGTTGCCCGCTCAATATCGGTTGACGAGGAGGGCAACTGCCCAGCCTTGTTGACGGTGCACGCCACCGAAACGATGCGCATGAAAGCCTTTGTGGGCCAACACAAATTCCAGGCGCCCGTCGCGGATGATTTTGCCCGTGGCCTGCTCGCACCAGAGCCTGCCAGCCACCCTGACATCCAGAGCTTGGGGCAACCCATTTGCCGGTGGGCCACGCTGATCAATTACCTCACCACCCGGTGGCGTGGGCCAGCAGCCGGGTGAACCGGTGTTACATGCTGTTATCGGGATTCTTCTATCGCCCGGAACTATCGCGTGGCGCTAACCACATATCGGGTGCTTGCTGCCCGGGGGGTGAACCGATGACTCGGTACTCTCGGTACTGACTTTTCAGGCAAGCATAGATCTGCAAAAAGCGAGAGATGACGCATGAAGATTGAGGGTGCAATACCGCGCGCACAGCCAATGGGCGTGGGCGGGCCAGAGGTATCTTGGGCTTCATCGCCCCGCGTTTTCCAGCTGCCGGGCGATGAGCCGTTTGCCACGCGGGACCTGCCGACGCAGCGGCCCATGCTGTGGCGCGGAGGCTTGTCTTCACTGCGCCAGCAGGCGCTGCAGAATGCCCCCGCAGTGCGTACCAACACCACGCCGCCTGGTCCGAACTCTACGGACAGCCAATTAGCCGGTGAGCTGGAGAAACACTTTGGCGAGCTGCATGGTTTTCTGAAAGATGGGCGCTTGACGCAGTCGTCATTACGCCAGATCGCCGCTCAGACCTTGAGTGGAGAGTAAGGTGCGCGACCGTATGATTCTGCTGGTCAGGGAAATTCTCAATCGCCCCCTGCTCAACGATGCGATCATCGATTGCGCGGGGTACATCACCCGCGACAGCCTGAACGCGGCCGCTGCGGCACTGCAAGGTAACAGCTCCCCCAGCGTTTTCAGCCAGGACCCTTTTCATGATCAGGGCAATGCTCAGGTCGTAAAAGCACTGCAAGGCTATTTCAAGCAACTGAGGGATATCCCCAAAGACAGCACAGTATTTTTTGAGGCGCTTGAGTACCTGGACATCAACCAGCTCAAAGTCGTGATGAGCGACCCTGATGACCTGGACTCGCAAGGACAGCCCCTGCTGGAGCCCGCCACCGGGCTAGCCAGGAAGAAGTACAGTGAACACTGCGTGTACACCGCCAAGAACATTATTGAACGCCCGGGCCTGCTGCGTTCATTGGAGCGCGACAACAATATGCGGTTGTTGGGACGCCCCAGGCACGAGGGCTTTCTTTGCAACAAAAGCCTGGAGCGTTGGCTGGAACACTATGAAACCCACAAAGCCAGGTAACGTCCTGGCTGTGCGGTGAGTGCTTTACACCTTGAGAATTTTGCCGCTGATGGCTACCCCCGCCAGCAGCAGCGCAATCAGCACAAAGGCGGTGCTCAGACTGCTGCCGTGGGCGATGAACCCGATAACGGCTGGCCCGGCGAGAATGCCGGCATACCCCAGCGTGGTGATGGCCGGCACGGCGATATGTTCCGGCATGACCGTTTGTTTACCGACGGCGGTGTACAACACCGGCACGATATTCGAGCAGCCGGCGCCCACCAAGGCATACCCCAGCAGCGCGGTTTCCCAGGCCGGCAATAACGTCGCGAGCAACATGCCGGCAGTGGCCAGTGCGCCGCCAATCACGATCACGCGGGTAGCCCCCAGGCGACGCACAATCGCATCACCGGTCAGGCGCCCTGCGGTCATGGTCAAGGCAAACGCCGCGTAACCCAAGCCGGCGTAAGCTTCATCAAGGCCGCGCTCGGCGCTCAGGAACACCGCGCTCCAATCCAGCACGGCGCCTTCGGCCAAAAACACGATGAAACACAGACAGCCGATAAACAGCACCACGCCGTGGGGAACGGCAAATGCGGGGCCAGTGCTTTCGCTGCCGTAAGGCAGCAGATGCGGCCCGGCCTTGAACAATGCCAGCGCCATGATGACGATCACCACCAGGGTCGCCTGCAACGGCGACAAACCCAGCCCCAGCAACCCGGCAACCCCTGCTGCGCCGACGATACCGCCAAGGCTGAACAACCCGTGGAACCCCGACATCATGGTTTTGCCGCTGGCACGCTCAACAATCACCGCCTGCAGGTTGACCGTCGAATCCACAGTGCCCAGGCCCCCACCAAACAGGAACAGCGCGGCGATCAGCAAGGGGATTGAACTGACCGTGGCGAGCATCGGCAATGCCAGGCAGATCATGATTGTGCCGGCGGTCAGCACCCGGCGGCAGCCGAAGCGTGAAGCCAGCGCGCCAGCCATCGGCATGGCGATGATCGATCCGACGCCCAGGCACAACAGCAACAGGCCCAGCGTGCCTTCATTAAGGTTTGCCCGCGCCTTGGCGTAGGGCACCAGCGGCGCCCAGGCCGCGATACCGAAGCCGGCGATGAAAAAGGCGATACGGGTCGACATTTGCTCCAGCCGTCCGGGAACCACGGGCGCTGGGGTGGGGATGGCAGTCATGAAAAATCCTTGGTTTTGCGTTCAACGAACGATGTCCGGCACGACATCCTTGCACATCAGGCCCTGTCGAGCGAGCCGGGTTCCCTTGAAGAGAGTGACTGGCGCGCAGGCTGCGGGTTTATTGTTACAGGAGCGGAACGTCCAGGACGGTGGCGACCACACAGAGGCTGTCGAATGTATCGGCGGTGGCCTGGAAGGTGCGTAATCTGCGTGAGAACGGATGAACCCCAGGTTTTGACGTTGGATTACCACCTTCCAGGCCACCTCCTACAGCGCCGCCTTCTGTAATACGCTGCTGCCAAGTGTGCAGGCAATCGGCCAAATACGCCGATGATAATTCTTTGGAAGGTGTCGCTATGACGGTGTTCTATGACGCACGGGGCAATATTTACGGCGTGGTCAGCCCCGGCTACCTACGCAGCCGGGGCATAGCGGTGCCTGAATGTGCCGACCTGGCTGCCCGTACTCGAACAGAGTGGGCAGCCTTGGCGATCGCGTCGGAATGTGAATGGGGCACGTTACCGCGTGCGGGCAATGCCAAGGCACACCGCTGCGATGGTTTGCTGGTGGGGCCGTTCCAGGCTGTGCCGCCGTTTGACGTGTTGATCGTCAATACCGACGGCACGCTCGCCGAGCGCAGTGGTAACGGCTTGACGATTTTTTCTCAGGCGCTGACGGATCAAGGTTTGATGACCCAGGGGTGTGAGTTGCACGTGCATCACGACAAGCACGATGCAGCCTCTCCAGTGGCGACCTATTCGCAGCCGGCAACGTTTGAACAGGTTGCAGGCTTCTGGCTGGCCTTGGGGCGACCGGAGTTCGGGCCGGCAGCGGTGGCCGCCAGCGGTATTGGCGCGGTAACACTGGGGCAACGTGAGTTCAGCTATGTGGCCGCACTGGCGGCGATCGACCCGCAATGGGGTGTCAGCCAGTTTGTGCGTGTTGGCAATCCTCATTGTGTGACGCTCGTCGAGCATGTCCAGGCCTTGCCGGACAATCAGTCGCTGCACCAACGCGCACTGTTTGAGCCGTTACAGGCGATTGCTTTTGCACCGCCGGGCGGGCGCGGCCAACCATGTTTGGCGGGGATCAATCTGCAATGGGCCGCACACTCTACGGGCAATCGGGTTCTCGCGCGGGTGTTTGAGCGGGGAGAAGGGCCTACTGCGTCCTCGGGTACCAGCGCCAGTGCAGTGGCCTGCGCGGCATGGCGGGCGGGTTGGGTTGAGTCCGGAGAGGTGGCCGTGGTCATGCCGGGTGGCACTGTGCCGGTGCGTTTACAGTGCCAAGCCGAAACTCTGCTGAGCGTCAGTCTGTTCGGGACTGCATGCGTGCAAGCCTGAATGCGTGGGAGTGGCTGATATCTTGAATGCGTGCCAGCTGTTTCTTTGTTGGTTAGTTATATAGGTGAAGTTTCGCGTAGGAACTTTCTCGTTGTTGAATAGTGTTTAATTTCACGAATTTATTATTTTGTAAAAGACACGTCCTACCACGGTGTGCGAAACGTCTTTTTTATTTTCAAAGGGTCAAGTTTCGCCTGGAATCGCTAATATCTATTGGGTTCAGGCGCTTTTTCCCAGCAGTTCAATCAATGCCCGATGGGGGGAAGCCTTTCAGTCAAATAATTGATGACGGGTAACTTAGGGATGGTTGCAATATCTGCCGCGCCACGTTTCAAGTTGATACTTCCACAAATAGCCAATGACTTTCAGGTACTCGCTTTTAAGGGCCGCGAAGACCTTGATCAGCCGTATTTCATCACCGTGCAGTTAGTCAGTGAAAATCCTTCTCTGGATCTGGAAGCGCTGCTTCACCAGCCGGCCTACCTGGACTTTGGCGAAGCCGATGCGGGGCTGCATGGGCAGGTGTACGCCATTGGTCGGGATGATCCGGGCATTCGACTCACTCGCTATCGCCTCACCCTGGCACCGCGCCTGGCGTGCCTTGCCCATCGGCGCAACCAGCGGGTTTTCCAGCAACGCAGCGTGCCGCAGATTATCGCCACGGTTCTCGAACACCACGGCATCCTGGCGGACGCTTATGCCTTCGAGCTTGGCACCGTGGTCTATGCACCCCGGCCCTTCTGCGTGCAATACGTAGAAACCGACCTGCACTTTATCCAGCGGTTGTGCGAAGAGGAGGGCATTCATTACCACTTTCGCCATAACCCGAATAATCACCTGTTGGTATTTGGCGATGACCAGACGGTGTTTCGCCGCCTGGGCGCACAGCACTTTTGCCCGACGCAGGAACTGGCCGCCAACAGGGGTGTTATCCGGCAGTTCGACGTGCGCCTGGAGACCCGTACACAGCTGACGGTGCGCCGTGATCATGACTTCCAGCATCCGTCGCTGCGCCTTGAAGATAACGCGGGGCCTGCATCGATGCAGTTCCTTGAGGATTACCATTACCCGGGTGGTTTCTGTGACCATGTGCGAGGTCGGCAGTTGGCGCGCCGGGCCCTGGAGCGGCATCAGCGCGACCGCCATCGTGCCGTGGGCAAAAGTGACCAACCGGCGCTGGCCAGCGGCCATTTTCTTGAGTTGTGTGATCACCCGGATCCGGCCTGCAATGACCTTTGGCTACTCACGTCAGTGCATCACGAGGGGTATCAGCCGCAGGTGCTGGAGGAAGCGGCACCCGTGGTTGGCACATTCCACGGCTATCGCAACCGGTTTACCGCAACGCCTTGGCGCGCCGTGCATCGACCGCCTCTCAAACACCCGAAACCGACCCTCAATGGCAGCCAGACCGCCATTGTGACGGGGCCCGCAGGCGAGGAAGTGCACTGCGACGCCTATGGCCGAGTGAAGGTCCGTTTTCATTGGGACCGCCGGGATCCCACCGATGACAAAAGCAGTTATTGGGTACGGGTAGCTTCCGGTTGGGCGGGAGATGGCTTTGGCGCCATGCTGATTCCACGGGTGGGCATGGAGGTGCTGGTGACCTTCCTGGAGGGTGACCCGGACCGGCCGTTGATCAACGGCTGCCTGCCCAATGCGCTGCACAGGCCGGCTTACCCCTTGCCGCAACACAAGACCCGCAGTGTGCTGCGAAGCCGCAGTGTGCCGGGCGGCGCGGGTGCCAACGAGCTGCACCTTGAGGACCGTCATGGCGAGGAACTCATCTACCTGCGCGCCCAACGGGATCTGGAGCAGTGGGTTGGCCATGACAGCCGCCTTGAGGTGGCGGGAGAGCGGCGCGAAATCATTCGCGGGTCAAGCACGGTTCACTTGGAAGGCGGCGAGCAACGGCACATCACCGGAGATCGCACCGTCGTGCTGGGCACGAATGACCGGTTGGATGTGCAGGGTGACAGCCAGACGCATATCGTTCAGTCGATGGTTATCCAGGCCGGGCAGCAGATCGTCCTCAAGGCGGGCGCCAGTCTGGTCATCGACGCGGGCGCACAATTGAGCCTCAAGGCCGGTGGGGAACACCTGATTATCCAGGCGGGCGGCATTTTCAGCAGCCGGCCTGTGACCGTTGGCGGCTTGCCGCCCGTTACGCCCTCAGCGAGCCCTTTGTCGGCAGTGGACGTGCCGAGTCTCTCGACGGCGCAAGGCACGCTTATGGACGAGGCCCGGCAGTTGGGCGCGGACTTCTGTCCGGTATGCGAGGCATGCCGTGAAGGCCAGTGCACCCTCACGCGGAGGGCAGCCTGATGCCGAGTAAACCTGGCCAGTGGATGGCCCAACAGCACCGAGCGGGGCGCCGAGTGTGCTTGATCCTTGAAGGGCATCAGGATGCACGTCAGCGGCTGTTGTCTGTGCGTCAGCTGCCGCAGTATTGCAGCCTGTACGCTGAGACTGCCCTGTTCGAGTTGGCAGCCGCAGGCCCGGTGATTGTGCTGGTGGAGCAGGCGGATGAGTCGGGGCTTGTAGACCTGCTGCAACGCCCCGAGGCGAACTGGGGCTGGTTGGGCAGCCTGCCCGACGATGATCTGGCTGGCGTGGTTCGGCATTGGCGTGAACGCCTGTTGGTAGGGCACCCGGGAAGCCAGGCCCTGTATCGTTTTCACGATAACCGCACCTTGGCGCGTGCGTTGACCCATCTACAGAGCGAGCATCGGCCAGTGTTGCTCGGCCCACTGATCAGTGTGTGCTATTGGCATGAAGGCGCTTGGCGCCAGAGTGAAAACCCAATGCCCGGTGAGTATCCGGTGCCTGTGCCTGCGCCCTGGCTGAATACGCCCAACCCTCAGGCCGAAGTGATCCTGCACGCCAATATCCTGCGTTATCTACTGACAGAGCACAGCGAAAAGCTCGCCGGCTTGGTCGAGTTTCGGGACCCCGGAATTTGGCTGGCGCAGGTTATCGAGCAGGCCCGTGCCTGGCAATGGCGAAGCCCCCAACAGCTCGAATTTCTGGTAGTGCGCAGGTTGGAGGAGGCGACGCAAGGCAGCGCGATTCGGTGGCTGCCGATAGAGGGCGAGGCGCCTGGAGAGCATTTTGAGCGGGTGTTACGGGAGTGGCACAGTTTGGGGAAAAAACATGAGTAAGTGGATGCGCAGCGTGTGGGTCGCATTTGGAGTCGGATGGCTCTCGGGTTGTGCGGTGGCACCACGGGCTGATCATTTTACGCTGGAGGTGGATTTACCCCCGCAGTTTCGATTTATCGGGGCCGCTAACTACCGTCCCGCCAGGTATGAACTCTGCACCTTGCCGCAGCGTCGAGGCAAAAGGCCTGAACGCAAGATTTTTATTGCCGATTACAAACTCCTGGCCGAGCGGGTGAGCTATGAGTTCCCGCTGACTGAAACCATTGAGGGGTGCCCTTCGGTGTTGCGTAGCGTGCAGTTCACTCTTTATGCGAAGTGGGGTGAACTCGACACTGATGTCGGTGGCAGTTTCGCGGCAATTTCTTTCGCAGATCCTATCGAGTCTGAGCGCGTAGCAGCGATGCCCGAGTCGGGTGTGCAGGAGTTTTTTGGACAATGTATGTGGTTTTTTCGGACGGCCGGCCCCGAGCATGCGATCAGAAAATTGTTGGAATGTAACGCGTTGGACACGAAGGGGAAAAGGCAAGAAACGCGCGCGGGTGGCGTGGCGCAGAGAGAGCTGCTCCCAGGGAAAAAAGTAAGACTGACGTTGAGCGTTACAGACGAGGAGGCACCCGCTTTTCAGGACACCTGGCTCGCTGTACCGGGGGGGTGGAGACGGTGCCGGGGTAAAAGCTTTGAAGATCTGTCCGGATACTGTGGCAGTAACACCACGGACTTTAAACCTATAACGATGCCGGATGGACGTGTTTGCGATGTTTATCCAACGTGCAATTAACAAGGAGATGATTCATGACTCAGGAAGCATGGAAGCAACCTTTTTTCAGTAGCAAGATGCCTGCTTGCCCGTTGAAAGGGCATTGGGCAAGCGTTTGCCTGGTGGATGAAACAGGCAGCGGCAAGGCTTATGGCGGGCTGGTTTACACAATCCAGGACACTACAGGGCGACTGTACAACGGCAGGTTGAATGGAGAGGGATACGCCAAGTTGGAAGGGTTTTATTGCGGCCCTGTCATTCTCACTTTGGATGCGCAGTATTCCGGCGAAGAGGAGCCGTATTCAAAATTGAGAAAACGCAAGACTTACCCGTTGCCTATCACCGAACTTCAAGCCCGCGCCGAACACACCCGATTTTCAGCGGCTGATGGCCAGCGTATCGAAGGCAACCCTGCACAAGGCCAAGCAGACCGGTTTTACCAGGTTGAGGTGCGCGATCTGGTTCGACATATTGCCCACCTGCCGCCGTTTGCCTCCAGAACCTATCAGCCCCCAAGGCATGCGTTGAAAATGATGGCCGAGCTGGGGTTTGGTCCGCCGCAGCCCGCATTGTCAGGCGTTGTGCTGTTCCCCAACTTGCACACGGTGTTGGAAGTACGGCCTTTGCGAGCCCTGCGCCCGATGTTATCGACCGACGATCAGTTTTGTGCGTTGAACCTGTATCAATTGGCGTTGATGTCCACATTGAGTTACTGCGATTTTGGTCAGCAGCCTGCAAAACCGCCGGTGCAACACGTCAGCTTTCCCCTGGATCCCAGCGCAGGAAATCTGTTCGCGGAAAAACTCTCGGGGTTTCAAGAAGCCTGGAAGGTCGATCGTGAACAGGCTCAGCGCTTCTACCCCTTGTATGAAGAGGTTCCATACTCCCAGCGTTTTGAGATTTTGCCTTTCGATCCTGAGTTGTATCCACAAAATCGTCCGGAGCTTGAAGATAAACAGGAACATCCCGCTAGCCTGCACTTTTTTGACGATGAAGCCCTCGGTACGGATACCCAGGCGTTTATCAGTCACCACAACGAAGTGATTCTGATCGCTGTACGGGGTACCGCCAGTGGTGCCGATGCTTTGCGAGATGCGAATGCCCACCAAGTGCCCTTTACCGAAGGTGTTGGCAAAGCCCATGAGGGTTTTTACCAGGCCTATCGAGCGATGCGCGATTTTGTTCTGTACTACCTTGATCAGTTCCACAGCGGTCAGCGCGTTGTGATATGCGGCCACAGCCTTGGTGGCGCCATCGCGTTGCTCCTGGCAGAAGGGTTACGCCGAGTTACCCGCGTAAAGTACAACATCCTCCTCTACACCTACGGCGCTCCCCGCGCCGCAGATTCCGAGTTTACCGACGGCGCCTCGGCCCTTATCCATCACCGCATCGTCAACCACAACGACCCGGTGCCCAGTGTTCCTGCCACGTGGATGAATACCACCGCCAAACTCTGGGTGCCGGGTGCCATCACACTTTTTGCCGCGCCCGGGGCGGGTGGCCTGCTGTTCGCCGCCGGCCTCGTGCGCGTCGGCGGTAACCCTTACCAGCATCACGGCGAACAACAGCACTTCATGCCCATCAAACTGCCGGATGGCACGCACTCCTCGGTGTTATGGGCGCCCGGTTGTGAGTCCATCCTCGAGGCCGGATGCAACCGGGTGCTGCAACAGCATGGCGATATGCCCGAGCGTGCCAACCTGTTGAAACAACTGTTTCAAGCCAGTCAGCACTTCATGACCGCCAGTTACATTCCAGCCGCGTGGGCCACGCTGCGTCGTTGGCAGCAAACCGTGGATAGCCAGGGCCCTTTGATCACAGCCCGGGAGTTCGAGTTGATAGACCTGGCGCTCGACACCATGACGCAACAACTGCGCGACAAGAACCGCGAGCTCGAACGTCGTCGCCCACCGAACCAACGCGATTATGAGCATGCGCATAACCAGGCACTGAACGCTGAAGTCGATCGCTTGCGCAGCAGCCGGCGCCGATTGGAGTCATTACGCTGGCGCCGTCTGGACGTGCGTGACGTGTATGGCAGCCACGCTGATTCCACCCGCTTGCAGCCCAGCGTGAAGCGCTGGTTGCGCCACCGTGAAAACCGCAAGTCGGCGCAAATCGCCAGTATTCCTGCGCCACTCCAGGACGGCGCCGGCCGGGTGCAGCCACTGGATATCGACTCAATCGTCTGACCCAGTTACTTATGGCCCCGCTGCTTACAAAAACTCCACCTGTGCCGGTCTACGTTGCATCAGTACCTTGCCATTGCGGATCGAATATAACGGCAGGCCTTGGCTGCGGATTACCTCGTAGTCACTGTCTGCCGAGAGCACCAGCAGGTTGGCCGGGCGACCGGGTTCCAGGCCGTACCGGTCACCCAGGGCCATGGCCTTGGCGCTGTTGTCGGTGACCAGGTCCAGGGCGCTTTGCAGGTTGCGGTAGCCCAGCATGTGGCAGATGTGCAGACCGGCTTCCAGCACGCGCAGGATGTTGCCGTTGCCCAGCGGGTACCAAGGATCAACGATGGAGTCCTGGCCGAAGCAGACGTTCATGCCGGCCTCGAGCAGTTCATTGACGCGGGTGACGCCTCGGCGTTTCGGAAAACTGTCGAAGCGGCCCTGCAGGTGAATGCTTTCGGTAGGGCAGGAGACGAAGCTGATGCCCGAGTGCCCCAGCAGGCGAAACAGTTTGACGCAGTAGGCATTGTCATACGAACCCATCGCCGTAGTGTGGCTGGCGGTGACGCGCTCGCCCATGCCGCGGCTGCGGGCTTCTTCGGCGAGTACTTCGAGAAAGCGCGAGTGCGGGTCATCGGTTTCGTCGCAGTGCACGTCCACCAGGCAGCCAGTGCGTTCGGCCAGGTCCATCAGGAACTTCACCGAGCTAACCCCTTGGTCGCGGGTGTATTCAAAGTGCGGAATACCGCCGACCACATCAGCGCCCAGGCGAATGGCTTCTTGCATCAGTTCACGGCCGTTGCGGTAAGACTCGATGCCTTCCTGCGGGAAGGCGACGATTTGCAGGTCGATCAGGTGCGTGCTTTCTTCGCGCACCTCCAACATGGCTTTGAGCGCGGTGAGGTCAGGGTCGGTGACATCAACGTGGGTGCGCACATGCTGGATGCCATGGGCGGCCAGGGCCTGAATGGTTTTCTTGGCGCGTGCTTTGGTGTCTTCCTGGGTGATGGTGGCTTTGCGTTCGCCCCAGCACTCAATGCCCTCGAACAAGGTACCGCTCATGTTCCAGCGCGGCTCGCCGGCGGTCAGCGTCGCATCCAGGTGGATATGGGGCTCCACGAACGGCGGTATGACCAGGTTGCCAGCGGCGTCGAGGTCGCCAGCTGTTAATGTCGGCGCCACAGTTTGCGCAGTAATGCGGGCGATCCGGCCGTGTTCCAGGTGCAGATCATGCAGGCCTTCACGGTTGCGCAGGCGGGCATTGATGATATGCATGGGCAAGTTCCTCTTGGCTTTGGATAATCAGGCAGGCAGCCGCCAGGTCATCAGGGTTATCAGCCACAAGGTTACCATCCTCATGGCAACAGTCGGGTTCAGGCCTGTACGTCGGCCAACGGCGCCCGAATGCGCAGTGCAGCAGTGAGTGCGATGTAGGTCAAAGACGCAGCCACAATCCCCACCAACGGCGCCACCCACGGTGAGTGAAACGCCAACACGGTGCCCACGGCATATGCCGCCAGCCCCAGCCAATTGAATGCCGGCAGGCGTACATCGGCCAGGCGCGGGTACTGGCCGCGATAGCGGTAGAAGAAATCCGCCATGATGACCCCGCCAATCGGCGGGATCACGGTGCCCAGCAGAATCAGATAAGGCACCAGCAAGTCGTACATGCCAAGCAGTGCCAGCAATGTACCGATCACCGCGCCGGCCAGGGTCACGGTTTTGCGTCGCCGGGTACGCAGCAGATTGCAGCCGGCCACGGCGAAATTGTAGATGGTGTTGTCCTGGGTGCTCCAGATGTTTAGCAGCAACATGGCCATCGCTGCCATGGCGAAACCTTGCAGCAGCAGGACCTCGACCACATCGGGTTGCTGATAGACGATGGCGCCATACGCACCGATCAACACCATCAAGCCATTGCCGATAAAAAAGCCGATCAGGCTGGCCAGCACCGCGACCTTGGCCGAACGAGAAAAACGCGTCCAATTGGTCGCCTGGGTGGCGCCGCTGACAAAGGTGCCGAATACCAGCGTGATGGCGGTGGACACGTCCAGTTCCGCCGTCGGCACCACCGCCATAAGACCCTCCAGGCCGCCGACTTTGACGGTGGCGACCCACATCGACAGCAACAGCAGGATGCCCATGGCCGGCACCGCGATATAGGACAGCATCTCCAGCCCGCGATAGCCCACATACGCGGTGGCGCAGAACAGCAGGCCAAACAGCACCATCAGTGCCAGCACCGTGCCTTGGTTCAATTCGAAATATTTGCCCAGCACCACTGCGGCGGTGGCGGTGCCCCAGGCGTACCAGCCGATCTGGGTGAAGCCGAGGATCAAGTCGCTGAGTTTGCTGCCCACTTCGCCAAAGCAGAAGCGGCCCATCAGGACCGAATTCAAGCCGCTCTTGAACGCGATGTAGCCCAGGCCTGCGGCGTAAATACCCAGCAACAGGTTACCCAACGCCACGACACCGAGCATGTCGATAAAACTGAACGCCACGCCCAGCTTGCCGCCAGCGAACATGGTCGCGGTAAAAAAGGTGAAGCCCAGCAACACCATGGCGGTGGACGCGAGGCCCTTGCGCGCATGCATCGGCACTTCACTGAGGGGGTAATCGTTACCCGGTTCTTGCTGCGTCATGGCCTTGCTCCCTGGATGACTGACGCCGTGCTGTTGCACTGCGCGTGCCAAACCGGCGACGCGGCGTACTTATGCCAGGCAGCGATGTTTAGCGTGTCTGCCACCGACATCAGGTAGGCACGAAAGCGGTGCAGCGGTGAGACAAAGTGGATCAGTCGAACAGGGTCTGGGTGGTCTCGCCACGATGAAACGCAAACGCCGCTTCAAGATCGCTTTCGATGGTGCGCCCACGGGACAGCGGCGGCAGGTCGTCGAGGGTGAAAAAGCCCACTTCGGTGGTTTCAAACCCGGCCACCGGCGCCAGTTGGTTGACCCGCTCGCACAGGAAGTACAGCTTGTAGAAGTCCCGCACATCCGGGCGATACAAGCCCTTGGCCTTGTGCGTGACGCTGTAAAGCGCGCGTGCCGTGACGCTCAACCCGGCTTCCTCACGGATCTCCTTGACGATATTTTCCGCCGCCGACAAGCCGATATCGGCATAGCCACCCGGCAGCGCCCAGCAGCCGTCGGTCAATTCGCGTACCAGCAGTATCCGGTCGCCTTCGATCACCGCGCCGCGTACGTCAATCATCGGGGTTGAATAGCGCTTGGCAAAATCCGGTACCAGCCCGGTGATGCGTTCCAGAGGCACATCCGCCAGTTGCGCGAGCATGCTGTGGGCAATCTCGGCAATTTCCTCAAGGCGCTCACGTTCAAAGTCGTCGGTGCAAAAATGCAGCCCCGTGGACGCCAGGGCCTGCAAGCGTTTGGCCTGGGTCAGCCAGAGGTTTTCCATGGGGGTTCCTATAGAAGATGTTTGATCATATAGACGCGGCGCAGTCCGTGTTCCTCGGCGCGATGGGTTTGCACATAGCCACGGCGACTGTACAGCGCAAGGTTCTCGGTCATCATCTCATTGGTGTACAGACGGATAGCACTGTAGCCGGCATCAAGGGCCTGCTGTTCGGCAAAATCCATCAGCTGTCGCCCCAAACCAAGGCCTTGTGCTTGTGGGGCGACGGCGAGGTTATCCAACAGCAACGCCGTGTCGGTGTGCCTCAGGATAACAAAGCCTTGAACCTGCCCGGCGTGGTCCAGCACGTGCACGCCCCCGCCTTCGATCAACTGCGGGTAGTCCTCCAGCATCGGCCCAGGCTTTCGGCCGATGCGCTCAATGTAGGGCGCATAGGCAGCCTGGACGATGGCCTCGATAGCGGCACTGTCATCGATAGTGGCGGGGCGCATCATTTCAGCGTGCTCCTGTGATAAAGGCTCAGTCCACTGGCGCTTCGAAGATCGCCTCGATGGGCCGTTCGAACACCTTGGCGATCTTGAACGCCAGCGGCAAGCTCGGGTCGTAGCGGCCGGTCTCGATGGCGTTGATGGTCTGGCGCGATACGCTCAGGCGCTGCGCCAGATCAGCCTGGGACCAACCCAACTCTGCGCGTAAGTGGCGCAGTTGATTATTCATTGATAACGCCTTGTGCCAATGATCGTGGCCACACACCAGACGCCGCCCATGATTGGCCAGACCATGAAGGCCGACAGGCGCGGCAGGCCGGCGGTTTCCAGGAAACCGTAGCTGAAGGTGGTGAGGGCGGTGCATACAAACGCCACCGCGAGCGCTTCCAACTGAATCTTGCGGCCCAACTCATCCATGCTGTTAAGCCGGCGGATGATCGATACCGCCATCGCGATCATCGGAATAACCGGCAGCAATGCCAAGGCGATTTTCGCGGCGCCGTCGGGCATCGTCCGTACAGATGAGCTGGAAACTACCACGCAGCAAATGTACACCAACAGAATGACGATAAATTCCACCAGGAAGCGTTTGGTCGACATGACTCTCTCCAGGAGTAAAGGGTGCTTTACACTGGGTGTGTAGGTTTTCAATGTCAAGCATGCTTTACATATGCAGGCGACAGGCATAAAAAAACCACCCGCAGGTGGTTTTAAACACTCAACCGCTTACTCGCCGCGATAGATGCAACCGCTGGTGCAGGTCTCATGGATGCGAATCGCGCTGAGCTCCGGCAACAGGGGCTTAAGTTCGGTCCAAATCCATTTGGCCAGCACTTCGCTGGTCGGATTCTCCAGGCCCGGGATGTCATTGAGGTAGTTATGGTCGAGGCGTTCGTACAGCGGCTTGAAAATCGCCTTGATTTCCGAGAAGTCGCGAATCCAGCCGGTATGGGGATCCAGGTCGCCGCTGAGGTGGATCGCCACCTTGAACGAATGCCCGTGCAGGCGCCCGCATTTGTGGCCCTCCGGCACGTGGGGCAGGCGGTGGGCGGACTCGAAGGTAAACTCTTTGAAAATTTCCACAGTATTTTAAGCTCGGTCAGGTATCTGGCAGGCGGCGAGTTTAACAGCTTGACCCCTTGCCGCGCATACCGCTGGGTCACAGCGCTTGCAGTCGCTCGCCCAGCCCACCATTGTCCGCCAATTGCAGGAACTCATCCCCCAGCCGCCGGCTTTCGCTCATCGCGGTTTGCCAGTATTTGTTGCGGCTCGCGTCATCGCCCATATAGCGCTTGAAGTCGCTGCGGTCCGGCAATTTGCCGTGGGGCAGGCGGCCCAGGTAGTCCCTGGAGGGCGCCAGTAGCAGCACATCCTGCAAGCCCTGCGGGTTACTGCGCCGCCACGGCAAGCCCTTGTCGAACCAGCCGGGGATCACCCGGTCGGTGAAGTGCGGGTACAGCACGATGTCGTCGCCGTGGTAAGGCAGGTCGAGGTGGTAGTCCAGCAGGCCACCGTCGCGGTAAGTGCCCGTGCCTGCGCCGGGCAGGTCGCGCACGCCTTGCATCACCATGGGGATGGAACCCGAGGCCAGCAGTGCCTGGCGCAGGTTGCCCACCTGCAGGTCGAGGAAGCGCGAGGGAAAGTCCGTCAGCGCATGCACTGGTGGCGCTTGGCGCGGGTCGTGGATGATCAACCGCTCAAAATGCCGTGACAGCCGCGCACGGCCACGCAGGTTGTCGGCAATCACCGACGACAGGCCCAGCCCCAGTCGGCCACGGTGGTCATCGGCAAGCAGGCCGTGGCTCTTGACCACCATGATATTCAGGCGATAGTCGGGGTTGTCCAGCACCCGCGCATCGCGGCCAGCCAGCAGGTCGTCGAGCATGCGCTGGCAGCTATGGCTGACTTCGGCCATGGTCACGCCCTTGGCGAAGCGTTGCTCGTTATACAGGCGGCCGAGGTCGAGCAGGCCTTGCACCGGGTCGGGCAGGCACGCACTGGCAAAGCGCCAGGAGCCGATGGACGCGCCGATCAATGCACGCTCACGCGGCGCGCGCGGCAGCCAATCGCCGAACAGCGCCAGGTCCAGGCCTTGAATGCCCAGCGCCTTGGGGCCACCGGCCGCACCGGGTAGGATACCGACGTCCGCCGGCGCAAGGCCTTGCTCGCGAATGCGCGTGAAAGCGCGTTTTCCGGCCTTGAGGGTCAGGGCGGGAAATTTGATGTGGATGGCAGTCATACAGGTCTCGGTTGCAACGAACAGGCAATATAAGAGAATTCTTGCAACGATGGGTAAGCATGCCGCTTGAAAATTGCCATGGTGGCAATTCAGTTTCAGTTAAGTTGCCACGGGTACCGTGGTGGCACATGTCCCCCATCGGGCCGCCCTCAAGGAACATCAGGATACGTAATGAAGGTAAATCTACGCGCAGGCAGTCAGGTGGCGCTGGTATTGCTACTGAACAGCGCCAGCCTGTCGGCCCATGACCTGGGGCAGGATGAGGCCCTGCGTCTGCGTCAGGAAGGTGTCATCGCGCCGTTGGAACAGTTGCTGGGTCCGGCGCTGGAGCGCTACCCGGGCGCCAAGTTGCTGGACGCCGAACTTGAAGAGCACAAGGATCGGCCGGTGCGCTATATCTACGAGATCGAGTTGTTGACCGTCGAGGGTGTGGTGCGCGAAATCGAGCTCGATGCCAGTACCGGTAAGCTGCTCAAAGATAAGGAAGACGACTGATGCGCCTGCTTCTGGTGGAAGACAACGTACCGTTGGCCGATGAACTGTTGGCGGGCCTGCAGCGCCAGGGTTACGCGGTCGACTGGCTGGCCGACGGCCGCGATGCCGCGTACCAAGGCCGCAGCGAACCCTATGACCTGATCATCCTCGACCTCGGCTTGCCGGGCCTGCCCGGGCTGGAGGTGCTGGCGCAATGGCGCTCAGCGGCCTTGGCCACACCGGTGCTGGTGCTGACCGCGCGCGATTCCTGGGCCGAGCGTATCGAAGGGCTCAAAGCCGGCGCCGACGATTACCTGAGCAAACCCTTTCACCCCGAAGAGCTCTACCTGCGCATCCAGGCACTGTTGCGCCGTTCCCACGGCCAGGCCAACCAGCCGACGCTGCAAGCCGCCGGCCTGCATCTGGATGAAGGGCGCCAGTGCGTGTTGCGCGATGGCGAGGAGATCCAGTTGACTGCCGCCGAATTCCGCCTGCTGCGCTACTTCATGTTGCACCCGGAACAGATCCTGTCGAAAAGCCACTTGGCCGAGCATTTGTATGACGGCGAGACCGAGCGCGACTCCAATGTGTTGGAAGTGCACGTCAACCACCTGCGCCGCAAGCTGGGGCGCAGTGTGATTGAAACCCGGCGTGGCCAGGGTTACCGGTTTGGCGCCGCTCCGGCATGAGGTCGATTCAACGGCGCTTGAGCCTGGGGCTGATCAGCGTCATGGTGGTGGTCGGTGTCGTGCTGGCGCAAACCAGTTTGTGGTTGTTCGAGACCGGTTTGCAGCGTTACCTGGAAGCCGGGCTGCGCAACGACAGCGAGAACCTGTTGGTGGCACTGGTGCGCGGGCCTGAGGGTGTTCAGTTGGATGAGCAGCGTTTGTCTCCGGCCTACCAGCGGCCGTTTTCCGGGCATTATTTTCGCATCGATTTTGCCGACGTTCACTGGCGTTCCCGCTCGCTGTGGGACCAGGAGCTGCCGCGCCTGACCGAACCTGGGCTCAAGGGCAACCTGCAACTGGGGCCGGAACGCCAGCAACTGCTGGTGTTGCGTTCGGACTACAAACGTTTCGGCCAGTCGATCTCCATCAGCGTGGCCCAGGATTACACGCCCGTGCGCGAAAGCTTTCGCCTGATGCGCCAAATTGGTCTGATCATCGGCCTGGCGGCGCTGTTGCTGGTGCTGATTCTGCAACGGGTCACCGTGCGCCGCGCCTTGCGCCCGCTGGAGACGGCACGCAACCAGATCGCCCAACTGCAACAGGGCCGGCGTTCGCAACTCGATACCCAGGTGCCGTTGGAACTGGAGCCGCTGGTGGCGCAGATCAACCATCTGTTGGCCCATACCGAAGACAGCCTCAAGCGCTCACGCAATGCCTTGGGCAACCTTGGCCATGCGCTGAAAACCCCATTGGCGGTGCTACTGAGTGCGGCCTCCAGCGAAGCGCTCAAGGACCACCCCGAACTAAGCAAGCTGCTGCGCGAGCAACTCGATCAGGTGCAACAACGCCTCAACCGTGAACTCAACCGCGCCCGGCTGGCTGGCGAAACCCTGCCGGGCGCGCTGTTCGACTGTGAAAAAGAACTGCCCGGCCTGCTGGCCACCTTGCGCATGATCCACGGTGAACACCTGGACTTGAGCTACCACGTCGACCCCGGTCTGCAATTGCCCTGGGACCGCGAAGACCTGCTTGAACTGCTCGGCAACCTGCTGGATAACGCCTGCAAATGGGCGGATGCCGACGTGCGCTTGGCGGTCAGCGAAACCCCGCGCAGCTTTCTGCTGGCAGTCGAAGACGACGGCCCCGGCATCCCACAGGCCCAGCGTGAGCAAGTGCTCAGCCGCGGTGCGCGCCTGGATGAGCAGATTGACGGTCATGGCCTGGGGCTGGGGATCGTGCGGGATATCGTCGAGGTGTGGGGCGGTACGTTGCAGTTGCAGGACAGCGAGCTGGGCGGGCTCAAGGTGCTGATCGAATTAGCCAAACGTTAACACCGCTGAGATCGTTCCCACGCTCTGCGTGGTAACGCCGCCCTGGACGCTCCGCGTCCCGCTGTCGACGGGTGACGCGGAGCGTCACAGGAGGCATTCCCACGCGGAGCGTGGGAACGATCGTTATACGCGAAACTGATCCATCAACCCCTGCTGCTGATTCGCCTGGCTATTCAACGCCTGGCTCACCCGCGCCGATTCATTCGCCTGCTCCGACAGTGATTCAGTCACATCCCGAATCGTCGCCACATTGCTGTTGATCTCTTCGGCCACGGCGCTTTGCTGTTCGGCGGCGCTGGCGATTTGCAGGTTCATGTCGCTGATCACCGTGACCGCCTCACCGATCTGGCGCAGGGCGGTGACCGCCTGGCCAACCTGTTCGACACTGCCCTGGGCCTGGCGATAGCTGTTGCCCATGGAGTCGACCACGTCGGTGGTGCCGCTTTGCAGGTGCTCGATCACCAGGCGGGTTTCTTCTACCGATTCCTGGGTGCGCCGCGCCAGGTTACGCACTTCATCGGCGACCACCGCAAAGCCACGCCCGGCCTCACCGGCGCGGGCGGCTTCGATGGCGGCATTAAGCGCCAGCAAGTTGGTCTGCTCGGCGATGCCGCGAATCACTTCCAGCACCGAGCCGATCTTCTCGCTATTGGCCGCCAAGCCTTCGACCTGGGCCATGGCGGTGCTCATGTCCGCCGCCAGGTTGCCGATGTTGGTGGTGGTGCGGTCGATCACACTCAAGCCGTCGCGGGTGGCCTGGTCGGCATCGCGTGCGGCGTGTGCTGCTTGGGCAGCACTACGCGCCACATCCTGGGCGGTGGCGCTCATTTCGTGGGAGGCGGTGGCCACTTGATCGACCTGGCGGTACTGCTGCTCCATGCCGGCGCTGGTTTGCGTGGCGATCGCGGCGGACTGATCGGCAGTGCCACGGGCGTCCTGCACCGAGCGTTTCACTTGGGCAATGATCGGTTGCAGCTTGTCGAGGAAGCGGTTGAACCAGCCGGCCAATTGGCCCAGTTCATCGTGTTTGTCATAGGCCAGGCGGCGGGTGAGGTCGCCTTCGCCGCTGGCGATGTCTTCTAGCATGCGCGCCACGCCGAGGATCGGCCGGGTCACGCTGCGGGCCATCAGCCACACAAGCACTAAGCCGACCACGGCGGCCAGCAGGCCCAGGCTCAGCTCCAGCAGCGTGCCGCGGGCGTTGTCCGCGTCCAACTGCGCCTTGAGCGTTTCGGCAGGGCCGACTAGGACTTTTTCCGGCACATCCAGCAACACGCCCCATGGCTTGCCGCCGGGTATCGGCGCGAATGGCGCCAGCACCTTGAGCTGATGATCGGTACGCAGGCTGCTGGTCTGGGGGTTACTGGCCAGCACGCTGATCAATTGCGCGCCGCTGGTGGTGTCGACCTGATCCAGGCGCTGGCTGAGTTTACTGGCGTCCGGGCTGTAGCCGGCGAGCAAACCGGTGGGGCTGAGGATGCTGACTTGGGTCTGGCCGTCATACAGCTTCTGGCTGGCCTGTTGGCTCACGGCCTGCAGGCTATTGAGGTTGATGTCCACCGACAGCGAGGCGATGACTTTGCCGTTGACCATCAGCGGGAAGACGATGCTGGTCATCAGCACGTTTTGCCCGTCGATCACATAAAAGTACGGTTCGATCACGCAGGGTTTCAGCGTAGTGCGTGGGCAGGTGAACCACGCGTTAGCCTTTTCGCCGCTGGGGCCGACGCTGATGTCGGCCATGTCGCTTTCGGGCAGCGACATGGAGGTAAGTTTGCCGGGCGTTGGCTGCGACCAGTAGAGGGCGAAGCGGCCTTTGTCGTTGCTGCCCAGTTCTGCCTGATTGGCGAACAACTCGTCCTTGCCGTCCAGCGCATTGGCCTCAAACACCAGCGACAGGCCGAGCAGATCGGGGTTGGCCTGCAAGGCGGCCTTGACCTGACGGGTCAGGTCTTCGCGGGTATCAAAGGCGTCGAGGAAGCGTTTTTCCGCCTGTTCGCGCAAAAACAACACCTGGCGTGAAAAACCATGGCCGTACTGGTAGGCGTCCATAAATTGTTGGCGAATGCCCAACGCCTGCACTTCACCCTGGGCCTCGATGCGCGCCTGGGCGGCCGCGTCGAGCATCTGCATGCTGGAGGTTTTGACCTGCTGTGAACTCTGCTCCATGCGATACAGCGACAGACCCACCAGCAGGGTCACGATCCCCAGCAGGCACAGGCCCGCGAGCAGGGTGATTTTCCATTGAATGGAGAGCTGTCTGAGAGACATCGAGGAGCATCCTTAACCTGAAAACACAGAGAGACCCGTTTATCGGCTGGTGCGGATATTTCTTTATTCAAACGTTCAATTTAAAGCTGCTTTTGTGGCGAGGGAGCTTGCTCCCGTTCGACTGCGAAGCAGGCGCCCAGGTCGCGATTTTTGGGGCTGCTGCGCAGCCCAGCGGGAGCAAGCTCCCTCGCCACAGTTTTTGACATGACGGCCCGCCTGCTGCAAAGTGCGCGCCCTCTAATAAGACCTCCTAAAGCCTGCCCGCGGACGCCATCTGATGGCCGCCCGGTCGCGGGCCTGTCTGTTTTTTATGTTTTTTGCTTGAGGTAATCATGATTAACGCAGTCATCGCCGCGGTCGGCACCATGCTGGTGCTCAGTTTGTCCCGTGTGCATGTGGTCATCGCCATTATCGTCGGCGCCCTGGTCGGTGGCTTGACCGGCGGGTTGGGCATCGAGGCCACGCTCAAGGCCTTTAACGGCGGCTTGGGCGGCGGCGCAACGGTGGCATTGTCCTACGCCTTGCTCGGCGCTTTCGCGGTGGCAATTGCCAAGTCCGGCCTGGCGCATGCGTTGGCGGACAAGGCGCTGCTGTTGGTCGATCGTCAGGAAGCCACCGGCGGCGGCCACGTCAAATGGTTGCTGATCGGCCTGTTGTGGGTGGTGGCGATTGCCTCGCAGAACATTTTACCGATCCATATCGCGTTTATCCCGCTGCTGGTGCCGCCACTGCTGTACGTGCTGACCAAGCTGCAACTGGATCGCCGGCTGATCGCCTGCGTGATGACCTTCGGCTTGATCACGCCGTATATGTTCCTGCCGGTGGGCTTCGGCAATATCTTCCTTAACCAGATCCTGCTGGCCAACGTGGCCAAGAGTGGCGTGGACATCAGCCAGGTCAACGTCACCCATGCCATGGGCCTGCCGGCGTTGGGCATGGTGGTGGGTCTGCTGGTGGCGGTGTTTATCAGTTACCGCAAAAAACGTGTGTATGACCTGGAGAAAATCGAGCGCGTCGAGCAAGTGGCGGTGCAATACAACCCGCTGACCCTGCTGGTAGCCGGGCTGGCGATTGCCTCGGCGTTTATCATTCAGCTGTGGCTGGACTCGATGATCATCGGCGCCCTGGCTGGCTTTCTGATCTTCTCGGTGTCGGGCATTGTGCGCTGGCGCGAGACCGACGACCTGTTCACCGAAGGCATGAAGATGATGGCGATGATCGGCTTCATCATGATCGCCTCCTCGGGGTTTGCCGAAGTGCTCAAGGCCACCGGTGACGTGCGCTCGCTGGTGCAAGCCTCGGCGGCATTCATTGGTCACAGCCGTGGTGTGGGCGCGTTGCTGATGCTGCTGGTGGGGCTGTTGGTGACCATGGGCATCGGCTCGTCATTTTCCACCGTGCCGATTCTGGCCGCGATTTTTGTGCCGTTGTGTGTGCAGCTGGGCTTCAGCCCGTTGGCGATTGTGTGCATCGTGGGTACGGCGGGGGCGTTGGGTGATGCCGGTTCGCCAGCGTCGGACTCCACGCTCGGCCCAACGTCTGGCCTGAATATCGACGGCCAGCATCATCATATCTGGGACACCGTGGTGCCGACCTTCCTGCACTACAACATTCCGTTGCTGGCGTTTGGCTGGATTGCCGCAATGACCCTCTGATCTGCTTGTCTGTAGGAGCTGGCTCCTACAGATATTTCGCCACTGGCCGTTAACCTCTCAAGTCGCCACGAATAAGAGAGAGAAAAGCCATGCGTCTGAGTTTGAAGGCCAAAGTCCTGTCCCTGGCCGTTGTGCCGGTGTTGTTGTTTGCCGTGGTCATCAGCCTGACCACGGTGTGGATCCTGCAGGGCCAGGCGCGTAATGAGGTGGATGAAACCCGCCAGCGCCTGCTCAATGACGCCAAGGCCACGCTGCAAAGCTATGTGGAGGTGGCGATGACCACCATCAAGCCGCTCTACGACGCGGCCGCCCCCGGCGACACGGCGGCGCGCGCGCAGGTGGTGAAGCTGCTGTCCAATACGGCGTACGGCAAGGACGGCTACTTCTTCGGCTACGACTCCGAGACCATCCGCCTGTTCAAGGGCAACAGCCCGGACGGCGTGGGCAAGAGCTTCAAGGACAACCGTGACCCCAACGGTGTCTACGTCAACCGCGACCTGGTCAAGGTCGGCAAGGACGGCACCCACTACCTGCAATACAGCTCCACGCAACCTGGGCAGACCGAACTGGTGCCGAAAATGGGCTACACCGAATACCTGCCCAAGTGGGACATGGTGATTGGCACGTCAGTAAACCTCGATGGTATCGAAGCCCAGGTGGCGGTGGTCGAGGCCAAGGTCGAAAAACGCATGGAAGGCGTGCTGCTGAGCATCCTCGGCGTGGCGGTGGTGGTACTGCTGGTGATTGCTGCGGTGGGCATGCTGGTGGCCAATACCATCTTGCGCCCACTGAACCTGATGAAAGCCAACCTCGACGATATCGCGGCGGGCGAGGGAGACTTGACCCGCCGCCTGGCCATCACCAGCCAGGATGAGTTGGGCGACTTGGCCGGCGCGTTCAACCGCTTTGTCGACAAGATCCACGGGCTGGTGCGCCAGATCACCGAGATGACCGCGCAACTCACCGGGCTGGTCAGCCAGGTGTCCGAACAGGCCCAGCGCTCGGAAACCGCCATGGAACGTCAACGTCACGAGACCGATCAGGTGGCGACCGCCATCAACCAAATGTCCTCGGCGGCCCACGAAGTGGCGCGCAGTGCCCAGGGCGCCGCCGTCGCTGCGCAACAGACCGACGCCGAAGGCCAGGCTGCCAAGCGGGTAGTGGATGGCAGCATCGCGCAGATCCATGCACTGGTGAATGACATTCGCAGCAGCGGTGTGTCCCTCGACAGCTTGCAGCAGGACGTGTCGTCGATTGTCAGCGTACTCGGCGTGATCCGCTCGATTGCCGAACAGACCAACCTGCTGGCCCTCAACGCCGCCATCGAAGCCGCACGGGCAGGCGAGGCCGGGCGTGGTTTTGCGGTGGTCGCCGACGAGGTGCGCGCGCTGGCCAGCCGCACGCAAACCAGTACGCAGGAAATCCAGGGCATGATCGACCGCCTGCAAAAAGGCACCGTCGCTGCTGTGGATGCCATGCGCCGCTCCAGCGATGCCGGCGATGGCACCTCCGCCCAGGCCAACGAAGCCGGCGCTTCGCTGGACACCATGGCGCAGTTGATCGGCACCATTAACTCGATGAATGCGCAAATCGCCAGCGCCGCCGAAGAGCAGACCGCCGTGGCCGAAGAGATCAACCGCAGCGTGCATCAGATTGCCGTGGCGGTGGACAGCGTGGCGGATGAAACCCAGCTGGGCGCGCAAACCTCGCGCAGCCTGGCGGACCTGGGCCAGCGCCTGGGGCAGTTGGTGGGGCAGTTCAGGATCTGATCAACCATAGCTTCAGCGTATGTTTGCCTAACGCTAATACGAATATACCTATCACCGCCCCTGCGTGAGACTTGAGCCCCAACTACAACAGGGGCTCACCTCCATGCCACTGCTTGACCCGCTTCAGCGCCTGGCTGAACTCGACACCAACACGGTTTCCGACGCGCTGGACTTCCTGCAACTGCCCGGCGCCGTCGTCGGCATTCGCCCGTTGTGGGACTGCCCCAAAGTCGTCGGCCGGGCCAGCACCATTCAACTGGCGCCCAAGACTGACGCCGCGCCTGGTGTACACCTGATTTCCCCGGTAATCGACGCCATCACCACCGACGACCGCGTACTGGTGATTGCCGGCGGTATCGACGGCATTTCGTGCTGGGGTGACATCATCGCCAATGCCGCCGTGGCCAAGAATATCCGTGGCTCGGTGATCGACGGCTTCAGCCGCGATATCGACGGCAGTGCGACCATCGGTTACCCGGTGTACGGGCGTGGCGTGACCATGATCAGCGCGCGCAATCGGGTGGTGCAGGTCGCCTCCGGCGTCACGATTGATGTGGCGGGCGTGAAGGTGTCGCAAGACGACTTCGTCATTGCCGACCGTTGCGGCAGCGTGTTTATCCCGGCAGCGGTGATCGAACAGGTGCTGGACCTCGGCGAGCGGATCGCCGCCCGTGAAGCCGGCATGGTCGATGCGGTGCGCAGTGGCCGCTCGGTCGCTGATGTGATGCACGACAGCCAATTTGAAGCCATCCGCGTGGAGACCGCCCAATGAATGATCAACAACTTGTCGCTCTGTTCGAAGGGCTCGACACCCCCGGCGTGTCGGATGCCATGGACAAACTGGGTATTGCCGGCCAATGCCTGGGCATCGCGCCGCTGGATAACTACCGTGGCACCGTGGTCGGCCCGGCGTTTACCGTGCAATACATGCCGGCCAGCATGCCGCCGGGTTCAGTCGGTGATTTTATCGAAGACGTGCTGCCGGGTGATGTGGTGGTGCTCGCCAACGCCGGTCGCACTGACTGCACCGTGTGGGGCGACATCATGACCCAGTACGCCGGCAGTCGAGGGATCGCCGCGACGGTCATCGATGGCGTGTGCCGCGACGTCAGCAAAGCGCTGGGCGACGGTTACCCGCTGTTCAGCAAGGGCCGTTACATGCGCACCGGCAAGGACCGCGTGCAGGTAGCGTCGGTGAACCAGCCGGTGGCCATCAGCGGTGCCCGCGTGTGTGCACGCGACATTGTGGTGGCCGACGCGAATGGCGTGCTGGTGGTGCCGCGCGCCCGTGCCGAAGAAGTGGCACGTACCGCACGCCAGATTGAGGAAGTGGAATCGCAGATCCGTGCGCAGCTCGAGGCCGGCAAGACCTTGAAACAAGCGCGTGAAGCCCTGGGTTATCACACGCTGCAAAGGAAAACCTCGTGAATACGCTGAACCAGCGCCTGGCCCAGGCCAAGCCGTCGGCCACTTACCGCATCATCGACCGCGTGGCCGCACGCCGCGCCGAAGGGGCGAAGATTATTTCGCTGTGCGCCGGCGAGCCGGATTTCGACACCCCGGACCATATCCGCCAGGCCGGTATCGACGCGATCCGCAACGGCCACACGCGCTACACCCAAGTCGCGGGTATACGGGCCTTGCGTGAGGCCGTGGCGGATAAGTTCCGCCGCGAAAACGGCCTGGACGTGACCTGGCAGGACACGTTGGTGAGCAACGGCGGCAAGCATGTGATCTACAACGCCCTGGCCGCCACCCTGAACGAAGGCGACGAGGTGATTGTGCCCGCACCGTACTGGGTCAGTTACCCGGAGATGGTGGAACTGTGCGGTGGCACCGCCAGGGTTGTGGCGTGCAGTGCCCAGCAGGGTTTCAAGCTGACGCCCGAGGCGCTGGCGGCGGCAATCACGCCGAACACGCGCTGGCTGATCCTCAATTCACCGTCCAACCCGACCGGCGCGGTGTATAGCCGGCACGAATTGCAGGCGCTGGCGAATGTGTTGCTGGAGCATCCGCACGTGCTGGTGCTGGCGGACGATATCTACGAACACCTGCTGTTCGACGGGCAAACCTTTCATACCCTGGCGCAAGTCGAGCCGCGCCTGGCGCCACGGGTGCTGACCATGAACGGCGTCTCCAAAGCCTACGCCATGACTGGCTGGCGCATTGGTTTTGCCACCGGCCCGCGCTGGTTGCTGGAGGCGATGGAAAAACTCCAGGGCCAGCAGACCTCGGGGGCCAGTGCGATTTCCCAGCACGCCGCCATCGCCGCCTTGAGCGGGCCGCAGGATTTTATCCGGCAGTCGCGCGCCGTGTTCGAGAAACGTCGCAATTTTGTGGTGTCCTTCCTCAACAAAACCCCAGGACTTGAATGCGCGAACCCGTCCGGCGCGTTTTACGCCTTCGCCAACTGCGCAGGTTTGCTGGGGCGCACCACGCCCGCCGGCAAGCTGTTGCAGACCGACGAAGACGTTGCCCACGCCTTGCTCGAGGAAGCCAATGTGGCCGTGGTACACGGCAGCGCATTTGGCTTGGCGCCGTACCTGCGTATCGCCTACGCCTTGGGCGACGACTCGCTGTTGCAGGCGTGCGAGGCGATCCGCCAGTTCTGCGTGGCGACGCGTTAGACGTCACGCATCAACAGGCCGAAGCGCAGGTCCATCTGCGCTGGCAGGGGGAGATACACGGTGTGTCCATCTCCCGGCGCTACGTCGATGGCTTCGCCTTTGGTGTTGTGCAACGTGGTCAGGTCAAAGTGAAAGTTGCCGGCGGGCGTCATCAGTTCCAGATGATTGCCCACGGCAAAGTGGTTTTTCACTTTAACCTCGACCAGCTCGCCCTGGCGCTCGCCGGTCAATTCGCCGACAAACTGCTGGCGCTCCGACACCGAGCTGCCGTTCTGGTAGTTCTGGTATTCGTCGTGCACATGGCGACGCAGGAAACCTTCGGTGTAGCCGCGTTGGGCCAGGGACTCAAGATTGGTCATCAGGTTGCGGTCAAATGCACGGCCAGCCACCGCATCGTCAATGGCCTGGCGATACACCTGGGTGGTGCGCGCGCAATAGAAGTGGGACTTGGTGCGCCCTTCGATCTTCAGCGAATGCACGCCCATGTGCGCCAGGCGCTCCACGTGCTGCACGGCGCGCAGGTCCTTGGCGTTCATGATGTAGGTGCCGTGTTCGTCTTCGAAAGCGGGCATCTGCTCATCCGGGCGGTTGGCTTCTTGCAGCAAAAACACCTGGTCGGTCGGCGCGCCGATCCCCAAGGTCGGTTCACAGTGCTGGACGATATCGCCCGTGACGTTCTCTACCGCCGGTGTGGCCGAGTATTTCCAGCGGCATGCGTTGGTGCAGGTGCCTTGGTTGGCATCGCGCTTGTTCATATAGCCGGACAACAAGCAGCGCCCGGAATAAGCCATGCACAGGGCGCCATGCACAAACACTTCCAGCTCCATGGCGGGCACCTGTTGGCGGATTTCGCCGATTTCTTCCAGTGACAACTCCCGCGACAGAATCACCCGGCCGATACCTTGCTGCTGCCAGAACTCGACGCTGGCCCAATTCACGGTATTGGCCTGCACCGACAAATGAATGGGCATGCACGGGAAGTGACGGCGCACCAGCATGATCAAGCCCGGGTCGGACATGATCAACGCGTCCGGGCCCATGGCGATCACCGGGGCCAAATCCTTGAGGAAGGTCTTGAGCTTGGCATTGTGTGGGGCAATGTTGACCACCACGTAGAAACGCTTGCCCAGTGCATGCGCCTCCTGGATGCCGAGCGCGAGGTTGGCGTGGTCGAACTCGTTATTGCGCACGCGCAGGCTGTAGCGCGGCTGGCCGGCGTAGACCGCATCGGCGCCGTAGGCGAAGGCATAACGCATGTTTTTCAGGGTGCCGGCGGGGGCGAGCAGTTCGGGGGCAATCACAGGGGGCATGGGCTCAGGTCGCAAAAGGTCGCGAGGGTAAAGGAGCGGGCGCGCGCCTTTATTGATCCAGGTCGGGCTTTTGCCGGTTTTGTATCGCCGTGTATCGGCGGGTGCTGCTCGACACAGCTGGGATACCTCAGAGCGTTTCAATAGGCACTCTGCGACTCGACAAGGTAATCCCCATGCGACCCATCACGTTCCTGTTTGCCAGCCTGCTGCTGGCTTTTGCCCTTTCCGCAAGCTGGGTAGCCAGTGGCGAAAGCAAACACCCTGCGGGCGCCATGCCGTCGCTGGCGGGGGCGGTTGACTGGCTTAATTCGCCGCCCCTGAGCCTTGAAACGCTCAAAGGCAAAGTGGTGCTGGTGGATTTCTGGACCTATGACTGCATCAACTGCCGGCGCGCGCTGCCCTACGTCAATAGCTGGGCCAAACGCTACGAAAAAGACGGTTTGGTGGTGATTGGCGTACACACGCCCGAATACGCGTTTGAGCACATCCCGGCCAACGTCAAAGAGCAGGTGCGCAAGCTCGGCATTGGTTATCCGGTGGCCATTGACAATAACTACGCGATCTGGCGCAGCTTCGATAACCAATATTGGCCAGCCCACTACCTGATCGATGCCAAGGGCCAAGTGCGCTACAGCCATTTCGGCGAGGGCCGTTACGAGGCCCAGGAGCAGGTGATTGAGGCATTATTGAGTGAGGCCAAGGAGATTCAATAACACGGCCTATGCTTGAAGGGCACTCCCAGGTTTTGCCGCGGACTAAGCAACAGGGCCGCTGAAGGCCCTCTGCTTTTCTGACATGGACCGGACATGAACCAAACCAACCTTCAATTCAAAACCCTGTTGTTATTGCTGGTCCTGGTGACCATCGCCTTTATCTGGATATTGCTGCCGTTCTACGGCGCAGTGTTCTGGGCGGTCATCCTTGGCATTATTTTCGCCCCGATGCAGCGGCGCCTGCAGCAACGCTTCAGTTGGAACCGCAACCTGACGTCGCTGGCGACCCTGACGGTGTGCCTGGTGATTGCAATTCTGCCGGTGATCATCACCAGCGTGCTGCTGGTGCAAGAGGGCGCCACCCTCTACAAAAATATCGAAAGCGGCAAACTGGACGTGGCGGGCTATATCGAACAGTTCAAGAATTTCCTGCCGCCGTACTTCCAGCACCTGCTCGACCGTTTCGGCATGGGCAACCTGGAGGGCCTGCGGGAAAAGATCGTCAAGAGCGCGATGCAGGGCAGCCAGTTCTTTGCCACCCAGGCGTTCAGCTTCGGCCAGGGCACGTTTGATTTCCTGGTGAGCTTTTTCATCATGCTGTACCTGCTGTTTTTCCTGCTGCGTGACGGCCCGGAACTGGTGCGCAAGGTACGCACGGCGGTGCCGTTGGCTGAGCCGCAAAAGCGCCGGTTGCAACTCAAGTTCAATCGAGTGGTGCGCGCCACCGTCAAGGGCAATGTGCTGGTCGCCGTGACTCAGGGTGCGCTGGGCGGTTTGATTTTCTGGTTCCTGGACATTCCCAGCGCGTTGCTCTGGGCGGTGTTGATGGCGTTTCTGTCGTTGTTGCCGGCGGTCGGCGCGGGGATTGTGTGGGGGCCGGTGGCCGCCTACTTCCTGTTGAGCGGTTCGATCTGGCAGGGCGTGGTGTTGGGCTTGTTCGGCGTGTTCGTTATCGGGCTGGTGGACAATGTGTTGCGCCCGATCCTGGTGGGCAAGGACACCAAGATGCCGGATTACCTGATCCTGATCTCTACCTTGGGCGGCCTGTCGGTATTTGGCTTGAATGGCTTTGTGATCGGGCCACTGGTGGCGGCGCTGTTTATGTCCAGCTGGGCGTTGTTTGTTGAAAGCAAACCGCGGGTCAAGCTGCCATTGCCATAGATTTCAGGCGTGGAGCCTGAAGTTCGACACCTGCTGTTGCTGTTGTTGCGCAGCGGACAGTGAGGTGAGCGGGCCGCTGATGGTTTCGCCATCGCGTACCACATACCAGCAGGCCAACAACCCAAGCTCCCGGAGTGGGGCGGGGACGGCACTGCCGACAACGGACATGATTTGAGCAGTGGGCATAGGGACCTCCAATGGCTATGGGGGTCACCTTACGGGCTGATGGCACGTAGGAAAAATCACCCATCTCGATAGTCAACATTAACGCCAGGCGTCAATCCACCACTTGATCGAGCATGTTCACCACTTCCTGTTCACTGAGCAGGCCTTTGCGCACTAGGTTTTCTGCCAGCAACGCGAGAAACTTTGCGCTGCGGTGGCCCTCAAGGTGCTTGAGTTCAGTGAGTGCGCTGTAGACCTTGCTGGACGTGCACAGGCCAGCGGTGCGGTGCGGGTTTTGCGTGGGCATGGTCAGTCGTCCTTAATTGTTATTGGGTGGACCGCTCGATAGTGAGACTGTTGGGTGACGTAAACATGACAGCGCAGGCCCGGGTCAAGCAAGTGGACATTTGATCGTCATGATGTGGGATTGCGGCACGAGCATTGTCCTCATAACGACCTTGGCATGATAAAACCGGGCTTTTTGAGAAAAAAGCCAGGCAAAAAAGCCATGTAAAAAAAAGCCCCGCGAGTGGGCGGGGCCTGTTCATTTACAGCGTGATTGTCTGTTACCAGCCGCGGCCATAATAACCGTGGGGAGGGCCGTAGTAGCCGCGTGGTGGGCCGTAATAGACTGGCGCCGGGCGGTAGTAAACCTGCTGTTGCACATACACCGGTGGCGGCGGTGCGTAGTAGACCGGCGGAGGCGCGGCATACACCGGTTGCGGCTGCACATACACCGGTTGCTGCACGTAGACTGGTTGCGATTGGCTGGCAACCACGGAGCCGACAACGGCTGCGCCGATCAAACCACCCAATATGGCCGGGCCACCCCAACCACCACCGTGGGCGGAGGCTTGGCCTGCCATAGCGAGTGCGCCGATAAGCAAGGCGATTTTGGGGATTTTACGAATCATGGTCATTCCTCGGTTAGCCCCTGCGCTTGTGGTCTGCAATCAATAGACTCAAGGATTGTCGCGGGGATACTTTTAAGACAACGTATTTCTGAAAAACAGCACAGCCGCTAGGTAAAGGTTGTGTAAGGTCTGTACCGATTTGCTTACTCAAAGGAGTTTTCCATGCAGATGCACCCCAACAAGGACACCCAACTGTGCATGTCATTGTCGGCGCGTCCCGGGAATTTTGGCTTGCGATTTCACAACCACCTGTACGAACAGCTGGGGCTGAACTTCTACTATAAAGCCTTCAGCAGCCAGGATTTGCCCGGCGCGATCGGCGGTATCCGAGCGCTGGGCATCCGTGGTTGCGGGGTGTCCATGCCGTTCAAGGAAGCCAGCATCGCCCTGGTGGATGAGCTGGACGCCTCGGTCAAGGCCATCACCTCGCTCAATACCATCGTCAACACCGACGGCCATCTCAAGGCTTACAACACCGACTACATTGCCGTGGAACAACTGCTGAAAAAGCATGCGGTACCCAAAGACTCGACCTTTGCCCTGCGTGGCAGCGGCGGCATGGGCAAGGCGGTAGCCAGTGCCCTGCGCGATGGCGGCTATGCCAACGGCGTGATTGTGGCGCGCAATGAAGCGGCGGGCCGGGCGTTGGCGCAGAGCCTGGGGTATGAGTGGCGAGCAGAACTGGGCGAGTTGCGCCCGCAGATGCTGGTCAACGTGACGCCAATCGGCATGACCGGCGGCGCAGAAGCGGACCAGTTGGCCTTTGAGGCGGACGCTGTGGATGCCGCTGACACTGTATTCGATGTGGTGGCGATCCCCGCGGAAACACCGTTGATCGTGCGTGGGCGTGCCCAGGGCAAGCGAGTGATTACCGGGTTGGAAGTGATCGCAATCCAGGCATTGGAGCAGTTTGTGTTGTACACCGGTGTGCGGCCGACGCAAGAGCAGTTTGAGGCAGCAGTGGCCTTTGCCCGAAATTAAAGCACTGCGCAGATCCAAATGTGGGAGCGGGCGCGCTCGCGAAGGCGGTGGATCAGTCGATACATCCAGTGACTGACACTGCGCCTTCGCGAGCAAGCCCGTTCCCACATTTTTAATCGAGTTAAGCCTGTTCCAGCTGGGCCAACCGCTCTTCCAAAGCCGCAATTCGGGCTTCAAGCTCTTCTATACGCTCCACCGAAACCCCGCCGGCCGAGCGCTCCACCGGGCTCCCGCGCGCCGCGATAATCGCCTCAATATCGGCCGGATCCCCCAGCGAATGGGTATAACGGTCTTCCCGTTGCCCCGCCTGGCGCGGCACCAGCACCGCCAGCCCGCGTGCAATCAAGCGTTCAAGCTGGTGCACGACCTGTTCGGCATCTTCAAAATCATGCATGCGCCCGCTGCGGGTCAACAGTTCGTTGACGGTCTGCGGCCCGCGCAGAAACAGCAGCCCTATCAGGATCACCTGGGCCGGTACCAGCTCCAGCGCCTTGTCCACCCGATGCTCCCAGCGGTCGGCGCGGCTGCCCATCACCAGGCGGGTAAAGCCTTGGCCCTCGAGCACCCGCAGGCTCTGGCCGACCTGGCCCTGGCTCAAGTTGGTCACCGGTTCCCGGCTGGTCTTCTGGTTGCAGGCCAGCACCAGCGCATTGAGCGTGAGCGGATAAGTTTCCGGGTTGGTCGCCTGTTTTTCGATCAGGCAGCCCAGGATACGGATTTCCGTGCTGTTCAGGCGCGGCTCAGGGGTGTCGGTGTCGTGCTCGGCGGTCATCGCGCTTTCCCTATGCAGTGAAGCTCACTAGCCTAATCCTGAAAAAATAAAAGACAAGCCGCAGGCATGGCTATAATCGCCGCTGGTTCCAAACCCTGCCATCACCGTGAGACTGTCATGACTATTTCCCTGTACGCCGCCTCCATCCCGGTCTTCAAGCAAATGCTCAACGCCCTGAGCGATGTACTGAACAAAGCCGAAGCCCACGCTACCGCCAAGAACATCGAACCCAACGCCTTGCTGCAAGCGCGTCTGTTCCCCGACATGTTCCAGCTGGTGCGCCAGGTGCAGATCGCCGTCGACTTCGCCAAGGGCGTTTCTGCGCGCCTGGCCGAAATCGAAGTACCGAAGTACGAAGACAGCGAAGTGACCTTCGCCGACCTGCAAGCGCTGATCGCCAAGGTGCTGGCATTTGTCGACACCATCAAGCCTGAGCAAATCGACGGCAAAGAAGGCATCGAAATCATCACCCGCCCAGGCACGCCGAAAGAGAAGCGCTTCAGCGGCCAGTCCTACCTGCTGACCTACGGTCTGCCGCAGTTCTTTTTCCACGTCACCACCGCTTACGCTTTGCTGCGTCACAACGGTGTGGAAGTGGGCAAGCGCGACTACATGGGCGCTTTCTAAGCATCCAGATACAAAAAAGCCCGGGGCGTTCCTGTTGAACGCTCCGGGCTTTTTTACGCCTGATGTTTAAGCTGTATGCTCGTCCTTGCCCAGGCAGGCGGCGGCCGTGAACAGCACATCGGTGGACGAATTGAGCGCGGTTTCTGCCGAATCCTGCAGTACACCGATGATGAAGCCCACGGCCACCACCTGCATGGCTATCTCGCTGGGAATGCCGAACAGGCTGCACGCCAACGGAATCAGCAGCAACGAGCCACCAGCCACACCCGACGCACCGCAGGCACATACCGCCGCGACCACGCTGAGCAGCACGGCGGTGGGCATGTCCACGGCAATACCGAGCGTGTGCACGGCGGCCAGGGTCAACACGGTGATGGTAATCGCCGCGCCGGCCATATTGATGGTGGCGCCCAGCGGGATCGACACCGAATAAGTGTCTTCATGCAGGCCCAGGCGTTTGCTCAGCGCCAGGTTCACCGGGATATTCGCCGCCGAACTGCGGGTGAAAAACGCGGTAATGCCGCTTTCGCGCAAACACATCAGCACCAGCGGATAAGGGTTGCGGCGCAGCTTCCAGAACACGATCGCCGGGTTGATTACCAGCGCGACGAACAGCATGCAGCCGACCAGCACCACCAGCAGGTGCGCATAGCCGAGCAGGGCGCCGAAACCGGAGGTGGCAAGGGTCGAGGCCACCAGGCCGAAGATGCCCAGCGGCGCAAAGCGAATCACCACGCGCACGATCAGCGTGACGCCATTGGACAGGTCATCGAGCACCGTGCGAGTGGTAACACCTGCATGGCGAATCGCGATACCCATGCCAATCGCCCAGGCCAGAATGCCGATGAAGTTGGCATTCATCAGCGCACTCACCGGGTTATCCACCACGCTCAGCAGCAGGCTTTGCAGCACCTCGCCGATGCCGCCGGGGGCGCTGACGGTGGCGTCATGGGTGGCCAGCACCAGAGGCGACGGGAACAGCATGCTGGCAACCACCGCGACGACGGCAGCGGCAAAGGTGCCGAGCAGGTACAGGAACAGGATCGGCTTGATATGGGTTTCCTGGCCATGTTTATGGTTGGCGATAGACGCCATGACCAATACGAACACCAGAATCGGCGCCACGGCTTTCAGCGCGGTGACAAATACCTTGCCGATAAACCCGGTGGCGCGCGCCGCCTCGGGCAAGAACAGGGCGAGCAGGATACCGGCCACCAGGCCGATGACAATTTGGGTGACCAGGCTGACGCGCATCAGTCGTTGCAGCAGGGAAGGGGCAGCAGTCATAAACAGTTGTCTCTAGTTTTTTTAGTAGGACGCAGCATTGCAGGCAGATAGCGCCGTAGGAAGCAGGCCGGAAGTCTAACATGCTGTAGGAAGCGTCCCATTCGGTGCGGCATTCCGTCACCCGCACCTGTGGGGTTTGGCCAGGCCAAGACATATTCTGTTAAGATTGCCGCCTCTCATCTTTCCTCTCCGTCAGCGAGCCCTTCGGGCTGTCGTTGATGTCGTCGTTTCTGGAGTTTTCATGTTGTTCCCTATCCTGCTGCTGTCGGCTGCCGGTTTTACCGTGCTGACCACAGAATTCATCATTGTCGGGCTGCTACCGTCGATCGCCCGGGACCTGAACGTCAGCGTGTCCCAGGCCGGGCTGCTGGTGACGTTGTTTGCGTTTACCGTGGCGGCGTTCGGGCCGTTCCTGACCGCATACTTCGCACGCTTCCAGCGCAAGCGCCTGTTTATCTGCATCCTGATCATGTTTGCGCTGGCCAATACGGTGGCGGCATTGGCGCCGAATATCTGGGTCATGGCCTTGGCGCGTTTGATCCCGGCGTTGGGTTTGCCAGTGTTTTGGGCCTTGGCGAGTGAAACGGCGGTGGATATCGTCGGGCCGGAATTTGCCGGCCGAGCCATTGAAAAGATCGGTTTCGGGATTGTCTGCGCCACGGTGTTCGGCATTCCGGTGGGCACCTTGATTTCCGATATGTTCGGCTGGCGCACCGCATTTGCCATTCTCGCGGTGGTGGCGTTGGCCAAGGCCTTGCTGCTGTTTATTTACTTGCCGGTGACCCGACCGAAGAATGATCAGGTGAGCCTGCGCTCGCAGTTCAAGATCCTGCGTAGCCCGCTGATGCAGGGCCATATTCTGCTGTCGATTCTGGTGTTCAGTGGCATGTTTACCGCTTACACCTACCTGGCGGACATCCTTGAGCGCCTGGCCGGCTTCGACGGCACGCTGGTGGGCTGGTGCCTGATGGGCTTTGGCGCGGTGGGCCTGATCGGCAACGCCCTTGGCGGGCGTGCGGTGGACCGTCATCCGTTGATCGCGTCGATGGTGTTCTGTGGGTTCATGATCGCCGGCATGGTCGCAGTGGTCCCGGCGATTCACTCCAGCATTGGCCTGGCAGCGGCGATGGCGGTGTGGGGCGTGACCCAGGCGGCGATGTTTCTGGTCAGCCATGTGCGCTTGATGAAAGCCGCGCCCCACGCCCCGGCGTTTGCGGCGTCGTTGAACATCGCCGGCGCCAACCTGGGGATTGGCCTGGGAGCAATGGTGGGTGGGCACGTGATCGACACCCTGGGCCTTGCCAGCCTGGGCTTCGCGGCGTCCGGGTTTATCCTGGCGTCGATTTTGCTGGCGCTGTGGTTGATGACCGCCAAACCTCTGCCTGCCCGCGTCTGATCCCTGTGGGAGCGGGCTTGCTCGCGAAGAGGGAGTGTCAGTCACTGGATATATTGACTGACCCACCGCATTCGCGAGCAAGCCCGCTCCCACATTGGACCTATGGTGGGCGTAGGATTCAGGTCAGGCTAGTGTCAGTGTGGGAGCTAGCTTGCCTGCGATGACGGTATGCCGCTTGTCCGTCAGGGCAGGGCGGTAAACAGCTCGCGCCGCGCGCCTTCGGTAATCGCCACGATGCCGGGGTGTTTGATCTTGCGCTCCACCGAGATCGCGTAGAACGACTCGGTGACCGCATCGGTCTGGCCGATCAGCGCCACGCCGTATTGGCGCACCACTTCATCGGCAATCACGCTGGGGGCGATAAAAATCCCGCTGCCGGATTGGCCGAATGCCTGCATCAACGCGCTGTCGTCGAACTCGCCGATAATCTTTGGCTGGATCTGCTGCTCGGCGAACCAGCGCTGTAAGCGGCTGCGCACCACCGTCTCTGCGCCCGGAATCAACAACGGCGCACCCTGCAGGCAGTGTGGGAAATCGCCGCCATACTGGTCAGCCAACGCCCGGGTGGCAAAAAAGCTGATGCCGCATTCCCCCAGTTTCTGGCTGTAGCCTTTGATGTCCAGATGCGTGGGCATCGGGCTGTCGGAGATCACCAGGTCCAGGCGCTGGATCGCCAGGTCGGCCAATAACCGTTCGAGTTTGTCTTCGCGGCAGGTAATGCGGATCGGCTCGCTCAGCTCCATGGTCGGCGCGATCAGCCGGTAAACGATGGATTTGGGCACCACATCCGCGACCCCGACCCGAAACAGGATCTGCTGTTCGTCGGGCGCTGCGCGCAACATGGCTTCCAACTCGTTACCGGTCTGGAACATCTGCTCGGCGTAGGGCAAGGCCCGGCGCCCGGCTTCGGTGAGTTCCAATTGGCGACCGACGCGCTGAAACAGCGCGATACCAAAGGTCTGCTCCAGCAGGCTGATCTGGCCGCTGATGGTCTGCGGCGTGAGGTTCAGTTGCTCACAGGCACGCACAATACTGCCGGTCTTTGCCACCACCCAGAAGTAATGCAATTGTCGATAATTGAGCATGGCGGTCTACACTTCGTAAAAAACGAAGTATACGTGAGAAAAATACGAATTTTACTGAAGTGTTCAGCTGCATAGAATGCCTCGCTATCGAGGGGCCACTACTTGGACCCAATGGTTCTAACGAGGAATACATGATGAAACTCAATTCCCTGGGCGCGGCGTCCGTACTTACGCTTTCATTGGTGATGATCAGCGGCTGTGATCAAGTCGAAAAGAGCGCGCAGCAGGTGCTGGGCAAAGCCACCGAATCGGCCAAGCAAGCCATTGATGACACCCACAAGGCCGCCGAACAGGCATTGAGTGAAGCGACCCAAGGTTTGATCCAGCCTGAAAAAGACGCTGATCAGGCCGAAAAAGAACCCGAAACCGACCGTAAAGAAGCTTAATTCCCCAGCACAACGTCAGGACTGACCTATGGACTACCTTTTACAACTGGCTGCCAGCCCGACCGCCTGGGTCGCACTGGCCACCTTGATCGTCATGGAAATCGTGCTGGGCATCGACAACCTGATCTTTATCTCGATCCTCACCAACAAGCTGCCCGAAAAACACCGGGCCAAAGCGCGGCGTATCGGCATCAGCATGGCGTTGATCCTGCGTCTGGGCCTGTTGAGCACCATCGCGTTTATCGTGCAGTTGACCGCGCCGGTGTTCGAGATCTTCGGCCAGGCGTTCTCGTGGAAAGACATGATCCTGATCGCCGGTGGCCTGTTCCTGGTGTGGAAGGCGACCACCGAGATCCACCACAGCATGGACCCGGAGCCTGAAGAGAAAGCCTCCGTCAGCAACACCGTGGCCATCGGCTTTGCCGCCGCCATTGGGCAGATCCTGTTGCTCGACCTGGTGTTCTCCATCGACAGCATCATTACCGCCGTGGGCATGACCGAGCACTTGCCGATCATGATCATCGCCGTAGTGGTCTCGGTGATCGTGATGCTGGTGGCGGCCGAGCCGTTGGCCAAGTTCATCAACGACAACCCGACCGTGGTGATGCTGGCCCTGGGCTTCTTGATCATGATCGGCATGACGCTGATCGCCGAAGGCTTCGGCGCCCATGTGCCAAAAGGCTACGTGTATGCGGCCATGGCGTTCTCGGCAGTGATCGAATGCCTGAACATCGCCCGGCGTAACCGCCACAAACGCTTGCTCGCTGCCCGCCAGTAAGCGCTGAATAAAAGGCCGGCTGTGCTCACAAGAGCCCAGCCGGCTTTTTGCTGTCTGTTAGAATCGGCCCACTTGTTACCTTGAGGTCCACCATGAACGAGCCGATTCGCCTCACCCAGTACAGCCACGGCGCGGGTTGCGGCTGCAAGATTTCGCCCCAGGTGCTGGAAGTGATCCTTGCCGGCAGCGGCGCACAGAACCTCGACCCCAACCTGTGGGTGGGCAATGCCTCGCGTGACGATGCGGCGGTGTACGCCATCGACGACGAGCGCGGCGTGGTCTCCACCACCGACTTTTTCATGCCGATTGTCGATGACCCCTTCGACTTCGGGCGTATTGCCGCCACCAACGCCATCAGTGATATCTACGCCATGGGCGGCGACCCGCTGATGGCCATTGCGATTCTGGGCTGGCCAGTGAATGTGCTGGCGCCGGAAGTCGCCCGCGAAGTGATCCGTGGCGGCCGCTCGGTGTGCGACGCCGCCGGCATCCCGCTGGCCGGTGGGCATTCCATCGACGCGCCGGAGCCGATCTTCGGCCTGGCCGTGACCGGCATCGTGCAAAAACGCCATATGAAGCGCAACGACACCGCCACCGCCGGATGCAAGTTGTACCTGACCAAACCGCTGGGCATCGGCATCCTTACCACCGCCGAGAAGAAGGGCAAATTGCGCGAGGCGGATATCGGCCTGGCCCGTGACTGGATGTGTACGCTCAACAAGCCTGGCAGCCGTTTTGGCAAGTTGGCCGGCGTAACGGCCATGACCGATGTCACCGGTTTCGGCCTGTTGGGCCATCTGGTGGAAATGGCTGACGGCAGTGGTCTCACGGCCCGCATCGAATACGCCAGAGTCCCTCTCTTGCCTGGGATCGAGGACTACCTGGACCAAGGCTGCATGCCCGGCGGCACCTTGCGCAATTTCGACAGCTATTCAAGCAAGCTGGGGCGTCTGCAGGAACTGCACAAGCGTGTGCTGTGCGACCCACAGACCAGTGGCGGCCTGTTGATTGCCGTCACCCCAGAGGGCGACGCCGAGTTTCACACCGTGGCCGCCGAACTGGGCCTGAACCTTGAGCCAATCGGCGCATTGGTTGAGCGACAGACCCACGCGGTAGAGGTGTTTTGATGGCAACTGACATCACCAACTACCGCGACATCTTCCTCAACGATCGGCCGATGATGGATACCCGCGCGCCGGTCGAGTTCACCAAGGGTGCGTTCCCCTGCGTGGTCAATCTGCCGCTGATGACCGACGACGAACGCCAGCGGGTCGGCACCTGCTACAAACAGCAAGGCCAGCAAGCGGCCATCGTGCTGGGGCATGAGTTGGTGTCCGGGGCAATCAAGGCCGAACGCATCGAGCATTGGGCGCAGTTCGCCCAGGCCAACCCCGACGGCTACCTGTACTGCTTTCGCGGCGGGTTGCGGTCGCAGATCGTGCAGCAATGGTTGAAGACAGAAGCGGGTATCGAATATCCGCGCGTCGGCGGTGGCTACAAGGCCATGCGCACCTTTCTGCTGGAAACCCTGGAGCAGGCGACGGCCGAGTGTGATTTCGTCTTGCTCGGCGGCATGACTGGCACCGGCAAAACCGAGGTGTTGGGCCAGTTGCGCAATGCCTTGGACCTTGAAGGGCACGCCAACCACCGCGGCTCCAGCTTCGGCAAGCGCGCCACGGCGCAACCGTCGAACATCGACTTTGAGAACCGCCTGGCGGTGGACCTGCTGAAGAAACGCGCGGGCGGTATCGAACAGTTTGTGGTCGAGGACGAAAGCCGCATGATCGGCAGCTGTGCACTGCCGTTGCCGTTGCATAAGGGCATGCAGACCTTCCCGATGGTGTGGCTGCAAGACAGTGTTGAAGGCCGTGTCGAACGGATTCTGCGCGATTACGTGGTTGATCTTTGCGCCGAATTTATCGCGGTGTTTGGCGAAGGCGGGCAGGCGTTGTTTGCCGAGCGCTTGACCCAGAGCCTGGCCAACATCCACAAGCGCCTGGGTGGCGAACGCTTTCAGCGCCTGCAGGCCATATTGCAGGAAGCTTTGACGGAACAGGTGCGCAGTGGTGCCGTGGATTTACACCGGGTGTGGATCGAAGGCTTGTTGCGCGAGTATTACGACCCGATGTATGCGTTTCAGCGGGAAAGCAAAGGCGCGCGGATCGAGTTTGCCGGGGAGCAGGGCGCGGTGGTGGAGTACTTGCGCGAGCGGGTTGCCAGGCGCAATTAATGCAGTGGGTTTGAGGGCCTCTTCGCGAGCAAGCCCGCTCCCACATTTGAATGTATTCACAAATCAAAATGTGGGAGCGGGCTTGCTCGCGAAAGGGCCCTGAACAGCACTAAAGAATCACCGCCCCGACCAACCCACACACCACCCCCACCAACATGGTCAGCCCAGCCACCGTCACCAGCACCCGCGCGTCGAAGTCCTTGCGCAGCATCAACAGCGACGGCAGGCTCACGCTGGGCAAGGTCATCAGCAACGCCACGGCCGGGCCGGTGCCCATGCCCAATGTCATCATGGTTTGTACGATAGGAATCTCGGCTGCCGTAGGAATCACGAACAGCGTGCCGACGATGGCCAGCGGTACCAGCCACACCAGGCTATTGGCCATGGCGCCGTCGACATGGGGAAACAGCCACACCCGCGCGGCGCCCAGAATCAGCACGGCGACGATATAGATCGGGATCGTGCTCCAGAACAGCTGCCACAGGGTCCGCAGCCACCGGCTCAAAAATGGCTGCGACTCGGTCTGGCTCACGTCAGCCACGGCGTCCAATGCCGCTTCCGGCACGTGGTCGGGACGGGCAATGCGTTGTGCGACCAACGACACGCCCACCACCAGCACAATCCCCGCCACCAGGCGTAACGCAGTAAAGCCCCAACCCAGCACAAAGCCCATGAACACCAAGGTTGCCGGGTTCAGCACCGGGTTGGCGATCCAGAAGGCCAGCGCCGCGCCCACCGACACCTGCTGACGGCGCATGCCCGCTGCCACCGGGGCCGCGCAGCAACTGCACATCATCCCCGGCAAGGCGAACAGCCCGCCACGCAGGGTCGAACCCAGCCCGGCGCGGCCAAACAGGCGCAGCAGCCAGTCGCGCGGGATCAGTACTTGCAGCAGCGAACCCAGAATCACCGCCAATACGGCGGCTTTCCAGACCGCCAGAAAATACACCTGGGCATACGCCAGCGCGGCGGCTAGGGGCGAGCTTTGCTGATCGTTGAGAATCGACGCGCCAATGCTGTGGTTATCCGCAGCGACAAAGGCTTTGAGGTAGTAGGGCGACCACTTCACGTAATAGAGGCCGATGCAGGCCACCAATATGAACAGCGCTGGTTTCCACCAGAACGACCAACCCCGGTTGGGCTGGGTGGAGATGAGGTTGGGCATGGTGCAGGTCCGCAGAGGATTCAATAGCGGGGCATCATACGCGCCTACCACCGATCGTTCCCACGCTCCTGCGTGGGAATGCAGGCTGAGACGCTCTGCGTCGCGACGCTGGCCCCAGCACCGGAACCTCGCGCAGGGTGAAAATTGAGCGTTACGGAGTGAATTCCTACGCGGGAGCGTGGGTTCTATCTGCAGGGCTTCAGATATCCGCGCTCACTTGGGTTGCATCCGGGCATGTCTGCTGGCCGTTATCCAGGCCCTGCTTGTAGTTGCGGCTCAGCAACGAGGCCTTGCCGTTGTGCCAGGTCAATGTCAGCACATACAGGGTGTCATAGTCGCCACCGGACCAATCGTCGGTAATGGTGTGTTTTTCACCCGAGGCTTCACTGGCCACCCGGTTGATCAGCTCCGGCAGGTAGCCGTGGGACCAGGCGGTGTAGATGATGGAGTTGTGGTACTTGTCTTCCACCAGCTCATCGGCGAGGTCGTGGGTATCATTGGCGGAGTACTTGATGTTCACCGGCAGGCCGAGTTTGATGGCGCTGGGGCTGATGGTCATCAGGGGCCGAATGTAGCTGTAGGAGTTGTCGTGCTCGCCTTCCTCGACATTGCGCGTCGGGTTGGGCGCAAACACGTAGTTGGCCTTGCCGAATTTTTCCGGCAGCACAGTGGCCAGGTTCATCGCGCGGTTCAAACCCTGGCAATTGAGCTGGCCGAGGCCGCCGACGGGTTTTTCGCCGTGGCGCAGGAACACCAGGGTTTGCACGCCATCCACCGGCGCGGCGCGGCTGGTGCGCGACTCCAGGGTCAGGCCGATGGCGCCACCAACCAACAACAGCGGCAACATGATGTAGGCATAACGTTTAAGGCGTTGCGCAAGGCACAGAGGCTTGATTGTCATTAGAGGTTCGAGTCTTCAGTGCGGCGATTAAGGCGGGCAAGCCTGGCCCCAGCGACGCATCCGGCGTGCTGCGGTTTAACCTGTGAGTGTTACGGCGTATCTCCTTTCACCGTCATGGCGCAGTTAAGAGTGTAAATCGGCTCTTTGGTTCGCCTGCGCGCACCATAGCGCGGCAATGTTGCGCAATGATGACCCATGCAGGACGGCCTGCAGGTGGCTATTATGGGGGCTTTGAACCTGGGGACATTCCGATGAACGCACTCGCCGCTTTCCCGATCAACAGCAAATGGCCAGCCCAGCACCCGGAGCGTTTACAACTGTATTCGCTGCCCACGCCCAACGGCGTCAAGGTGTCGATCATGCTGGAGGAACTGGGGCTGCCTTATGAAGCGCATAAGGTCAGTTTCGAGACCCAGGACCAGCTGTCGCCGGAGTTCCTGTCCCTGAACCCCAACAACAAAATTCCCGCGATCATTGACCCCAATGGCCCGAGCGGGCAGCCGCTGGCGTTGTTCGAGTCTGGCGCGATCCTGATTTACCTGGCGGAAAAAACCAGCCAGTTGCTCTCCGAAGACCCGGCCACCCGTTACGAAACCCTGCAGTGGCTGATGTTTCAGATGGCCGGTATCGGCCCGATGTTTGGCCAGGTCGGGTTCTTCAACAAGTTCGCCGGCAAAGAATACGAAGACAAACGTCCGCGTGACCGCTATGCCGCCGAGTCTCGGCGCTTGCTCGGCGTGCTGGAAAAACACCTGCTGGGCCGCACCTGGATCATGGGCGACGAATACAGCATCGCCGACATTGCCACCTTCCCGTGGATCCGCAACTTGATCGGTTTCTACGAGTCCGGCGACTTGGTTGGCATCGCTGATTTCCCTAATGTGCTGCGTGCGCTGGACGGTTTTGTCGCCCGCCCGGCGGTGATTCGTGGCCTGAGTATTCCGAGCTAAGACATGCCGACTTTCGATTTCAAGCAACTGGATGTGTTCAGCCGGGTTTCGCTCAAGGGCAACCCCTTGGCGGTGGTGCTCGGCGCCGATAGCCTCACCGACCAGCAAATGGCCAACTTCGCCAACTGGACCAACCTCAGCGAGACCACGTTTTTGCTGACGCCGCGTGACCCTCGGGCGGATTATCGGGTAAGAATTTTCACCACGCTTAAAGAGCTGCCGTTCGCTGGGCACCCAACCCTGGGCAGTTGCCATGCGTGGCTGCAGGCAGGCGGCGTGCCCAAAGGTGAGGAGATTATCCAGGAGTGCGAAATCGGCCTGGTGCGTGTCCGTCGCCAAGGCGATGAACTGGCGTTTATTGCACCACCGTTGTTGCGCAGGGGGCCGGTGGAAGCGCCCTTGCTGGAGCGCGTGCGCCTGGGGTTGGGCCTGCCACCTGAGGCCATTGTGCGCAGCCAGTGGGTGGATAATGGCGCAGGCTGGCTGGCGGTGATGCTGGGCCAGCGCGATCAAGTGTTGGCCTTGCAGCCTGACTTTTCGCAATTGCATGGCTTGGCCATTGGCGTCATCGCGCCCTGTGACCCGGCGCGTGACGACGTGGACAGCCACTTTGAAGTGCGCGCTTTTATCGCCGGTGACGGCGCCCAGGAAGACCCGGCCACCGGCAGTTTGAATGCCGGTGTTGCCCAATGGTTGCTGGCCGAAGGCCTCGCGCCCGAGCGTTATGTGGTCAGCCAGGGCACCGCGATTGGTCGTGCAGGGCGCATTCGCGTAGAGCGCCAGGGTGATGAAATCTGGGTGGGCGGCGCAGTGGCGGCGTGTATCGAAGGGCGAGTCCAGCTCTAGATCAATATATTGTTACGACCCACGCAATACACTATTGGTCCCCAGGCGTTTGTGCTGCGGGGGCCATGGGGCATAAGCTTTTGCCCAAATATTCTGATGCTATCCAGGAAAGCCATGACCAGCCAGTTCCCCCAAGCCCGTCCTCGACGCCTGCGCCGCTCCCCGGAGCTGCGTGGCCTGTTCCAGGAAACCGAATTCACCCTCAACGACCTGGTGCTGCCGATTTTCGTCGAAGAAGAAATCGACGACTTCGTGCCGATCACCAGCATGCCGGGCGTGGTGCGTATTCCTGAGAAAAAACTGGCCGGTGAAATCGAGCGTTATGCCCGTGCCGGGATCAAGTCGGTGATGACCTTTGGCGTGTCCCACCACCTGGACGCCAACGGCAGCGACACCTGGAAGGAACGCGGGCTGGTCTCGCGCATGTCCTCAATCATCAAGGACGCCGTGCCGGACATGATCGTGATGTCCGACACTTGCTTCTGCGAATACACCGACCACGGCCACTGCGGCGTGATGCACGGCGCCCACGTCGACAACGACGCGACCCTGGTCAACCTCGGCAAACAAGCTGTGGCCGCCGCCCGCGCCGGCGCCGATGTCATCGCACCGTCGGCCGCCATGGACGGCCAGGTCCAGGCCATCCGCCGCGCCTTGGACGACGCGGGTTTCACCCATATCCCGATCATGGCCTACTCCACAAAATTTGCCTCGGCCCTCTACGGCCCGTTCCGCGAAGCCGGCGGCAGCGCCCTCAAGGGCGACCGCAAAAGCTACCAGATGAACCCAATGAACCGCCGCGAAGCCGTGCGCGAATCCCTGCTCGACGAACAGGAAGGCGCCGATGCGCTGATGGTCAAACCGGCTGGCGCCTACCTCGACATCATCCGCGACATTCGCGAAGCCTCGCGCTTGCCGGTGGCGGCGTATCAGGTGAGTGGCGAATACGCGATGATCAAGTTTGGCGCACAGGCAGGGGCAATTGATGAGGAGCGGGTGGTGCGCGAGACGTTGGGGTCGATCAAGCGCGCTGGCGCGGATTTGATTTTTACGTATTTTGCGATGGATTTGGCGTTGGCTGGGATCTAAGGGTATCGGTTAACTCTGTGGCGAGCGAGTTAGCTCGTCACAGGTGTGAGTTTGGGGAAACACGCTCCATTAGATGCTATCAAGCGATCAATGAATTGGTGGCTTTTTGAAGTTCTGCGTTAATCGAAACTTGAGCGAGCAGCATTTGTTCTCTTAGCGTACTAATTGACTGCGCGGTAAGCGTTAGAGCGGGAGATTCCCATTCATAGTCTTTAACGACCTTAACCTGGAAGTGTCCTTTGGCGTCGAATGAAGGATACCAACCTACATCAATGAGGAAACCGTGCGGATACTCCACCTGAAGCATGTCCTCTTTCAGGTTATGGGCTTGATGCTCAATCCCTGAATCCTGCAACATCGAGAGCTCGTCGTAAGTAACTTTGCCTTGTAGGAAATCTAACGAGATCATTTAGTTAATCTCCGAAATTCTTGCTCTGAAATGGGATGGCCGTGAATTGTTTTTGCGCTTAATTCTATGCGTATCCAACGGCTGGATACGCCCTCGCTAGCGCCAATGCTCTCAGGGTACTCCATCACTTTCCACGGTTTTCCATTAGTAGCCGCTCTGCCGTTTTTATAGGCTTCTCTTTCCAGATTTTCAATATTTATGCCTGGCTTGTACTTGGCTGGACCGGACTTGGTTGTTGCCAAAATATCTTTCCAAGGCATTTTCTTTGAAGGGCTGTGCTTATAACCATGAGCTGTCCACTCAATTTCTTCAGGTGCAGGCAGCGTCGGATGGCTGCCTTTTAATATTGCACTGTTAGCCGGATCTTCGGCGCCCTCAAAGGGACCGCATTCACCAGGACATTTACTGAGTCCTAGCGGATCCACCCAGCCCGTAGGGTTCAGGGCGTACTGGTACGCATTAATCCCACCCGCCAGCTTCACCGGATCCGGCGTCAGGTAACGGCCAATATCTGGATTGTAGTAGCGATGGCGGTTGTAGTGCAGCCCGCTTTCCGCATCGAAATATTGGCCCTGAAAGCGCAGCGGGTTGTCGATTTTTCTTACGTCGAGGCGGGCTATTTCGCCGTAGGCGCGGTAGTGCGCGGACCAGACGATTTCGCCTTCGGGGTTTGTCAGTTCCTGCGGCGTGCCGAGGTGGTCGAGTTGGTAGTGGAAGGGTTTGGTGTCTTCAGGCCCAAAGCCTTCCAGCAGTGCCAACGGCCGAAAACTGTCTGGCTCGTAGAGGTAGCTGCGGTGGCAGTCCGCATGGTGTTCAGCTACCAGCTTGTCGCCTTGCCAGAAAAACTCCGTGGTTTTCCCGTCCACCGTCTTGCTGATCCGCCGACCAAATGGGTCATAGCGATAGCTGGCGGTTTGCCCGTTCGGTTGTGTGATCCCAATCAACCGATGCTGGCAGTCGTAGCGGTACTCAGTAACCAGCTGATGGCCCTTGCCACGCCGCTGACGGATCAAATTGCCGAAAGCGTCATAGTCGTAGTGATGATCGCCCTGAATCATCAACCGATTCCCCGCCACGATGTCCGGGCCGGGGCGGTCTTGCATCAGCAGGTTGCCGGCCGGGTCGTGGCCGAAGCGTTCCTGTACGTCTTGCGAGTGGTCGGCGCGGGTCAGGCGGGCGAGGGGGTCGTAGTGGTAGTGGTGTTCGCCTTTGCGGGTGTCGAGCAGGCGGGTGAGGTTGCCGGTTTTGTCGTAGTCGTATTGGCGTTGGTAAAGGGTGTGTTGCTGTTGGCTGACGGCGTGGGCGCGCAGGCGGTTCTGGTCGTCGTAGTGGTAGTGGCTGAGGAGCTGGCCTTGTTGGCGTTGGTGTTCGCGGCCGGTTTTGAACAGGTGGGAGGTGAGGGTTTCGCCGTTCAGCTCGACGGTGGAAAGGTGGCCGCCTTTGTCGTGGTTGAAGGTGAGGCGGTTGTTGTCCGGCAGGCGCAGGTTTTTCAGCTGCCCGCAGGCGTCGTAGCCGTAGCGCAAGGTGCCCCAGCCTTGGTGTTCGGCGGTGAGGCGGTTTTGCGGGTCGTATTCGTAGGCCAGCGCCCAGTGGCCGTCGTCGACGCTGAGGAGATTGCCTTGGCGGTCGTAGGCATAGTTGACAACATTGCCGTCTGGCAGGTTTTTTCTTACGAGGCGACCGGCGTGGTCTCGCTTGTAGCGGGTAACGAGCTGACTGCCGTCGTCGCCGTGTTCGGTTTTTTCCGCCAGGTTGCCGTTGAGGTCATACACATAGGCCGTGCGCTGGCCGTCAAAGCCGATTTCCTGCTGGATCAGGCCGTTGGGGTGGTAATCGAGCCGGTAGGTTTCGCCTGCCTCGTTTTCGATTGAGGTCAGCAGCAGGCGTGCATTGTCGTAGCGATACTTGATTTGGCTGCCGTCGGCGTTGATACGGCGGCTGATCAGGTGCAGGCCGTCGGCATATTCGTAACGGGTGACGTGGCCGAGTTCGTCGTGTTCGGCGGTGATTTTTCCGTAGGCGTTGTAGCTGTATTCGCGTGTTGCGCCACCGGGCTGGGTTAGTTTCCGCAGGCGTCCAGCAGCGTCCCATTGGTACTGCGTGAGCCCGCCGTGCTCATTTTCCCGCGTGATCTGTCGCCCAAGACCGTCATAGCGATAACGCTTGATCCCGCCATTGGGCAGTAGCTCTTCAAGCAACTGCCCCCGTTCATTCCAAACCAACCGATGAACGCTGTTATCGGGAAACCAAACTCCCGTCAGCTGCCCATATTTGCTGTAGCTGTAGTCCGTGATATTGCCGTCAGGATCGGTCTTACGAATGACGTCGCCCTGATCATTACGCTCGTATTTCCAAACTGCCTCACCACGGCGTACAACCCGCACAAAACCGTTGTCATGCTCGTAGCACGTCGGCTCATCGTCCCCCGGAAACAGCGCCACCAAGCGTCCGGCTTCGTCGTACTGATACCCCGTCACCGCCCCAAGCGGATCCTGCTCGACCGTCAGCCGGCCCTTGTCGTCATAGGATTTGAAGTGTTCAGCACCGTCAGGATCAATCCTTTGCACCAACCGCGCACGATCATCATGGACATACACTTCCCGGCTGCCATCAGCGTTATGCACCGTGACACGGCCGTCATCCCCCCAGGCATACCGCGTATCCATCTGCGAAAAGCTGGCCCAATGCCGAACACACCGCGCTGCCTTACCAGCCCGTTCCCATTCCCAAAAGAAACTCGCGCCACCGGCCAGCCCGCGCTCAAGAATGACGTGCTGCTCGTCGTAGCGATAAACCTCGGTTTCACCTACAGCATTGGTCGCAGAAACCAGTCGTCCCAATCCGTCATAGGCGTAGGAAACAACGCTCTGCTCCGTCACCCATTCGAAGGGTTCATGCCCTTTGGCGCGATGAACCTGATAGTCCACCGCCACAATGCGGCCCAGCTCATAACGCAGAAACAGCGAGCGCCCCACACCGTTATCCAGCCGTTCAACCCGCCCCAAACGATCGTGAAAAACTCGCAGCCGGTTGTCATACGCATCGCTGATGGCAACCAGCACACCATCGTGGAAGTGATAAAAGCGCGACGCCTGGGCCAGCACCAGTTCATCGGGCAAGTCGCCCAAGTAGATCGCCGCTTCGGCCAAGCTATTGGTAATCGCCGGTCGAGCAGCAGTAGGCAACGGAAACTCGGTACGGCGATTCTCATGATCGGTCCACACCACCGAATCACCGGAAACAGAAAGCCTGTGCGCCAGCGAATGACTCCAGCCAAACCCCAACCCGCCATCCACTTCCACCGCACTGGTGCGATACAACCGCGTCCACTCAAACGGCAAGATCCCATCCAACGTGCCATCGGTGAGTGTCAGCAATTCCTCGCCGGTAACCATCGACACCGGGCAACCGTTGGTAACGGTTTTGTCCGCAGGGGCCGCCGCATCGCCGTTCAGGTTCTTGCCCGAAGCCGGCACATCATCCACAGGTTCCTGGCGCACCAACGCGGTCTGCTGCGACTTGCCGCGCACCGCCGGCACCGGGTTGGCAACCAACTGGTCCCCAGCCTTCAGCGGCGCAACCGGCACGGTCTTGATCGGCGTCGGGGCACTGCTCAGCAACAAGGGTTTAACCGCCGCTACATGTGGCTCCAACGTCGGCCCCACATGCTGTTTTGCCAGCAACTCGAGCAAACTCCGCGCCCGTCCGGACTTGATGTGCCCGAGGACTTGAGTGCCCAGGCGTACTGCCACGCCCATGCCCGCCGTCGCCCGAATCAACAGCAAGTTGATCAACACCTCGCCGGTGATTTCGCCCATCAACTCATGCATGTCTTGCGGCGGCAGCAGGCGCATCCAGCTGACCATCGCCGACACGTAAATGAACAACAGCGGCTCATCGCTGAGTACCAGCAGGCCGTTGGCGATCGCGTCGTTGCTGAGTGCCAGCAGCTCATCAAGCTCGGCTTGGGAGATGTACTTGAGCAACTTCTCGCTGTTGGGCTTGATGTCCGCCAACAGGTCAAACAGCTGCGTCAAGTTGTCCCAAAGGGTGTAGAGCGCCGTGCCCATGCCATTGAGAGCCGCTTTCTCCAGCATCCTGCGTTGGTCGAGCGGTTTGGCGTCGGTATAAATTGCCCATTGCGTCTGGAATGTGTCGTTCCATTCTTTACGCAGGCGCACTTCCAGCCCCGCAATCACTGACTGATAAGACGCGTACAGTGCCTTGACATGATCTTTGGAAACATCGGGATAAAAACTGATTCGGTACGATTGATTACGATCACACTCGGTGATTTCGAGAATGCCGCTGGGGCCGATGGTGTGGTGGATCGGCTCGCCCAATGGGCCGCCGTTGGGATCGACGCGTTGCAGCACCACCGGCGTATTGCCGATGGGCACAAAGCGCGCGCTTTGGAACATATGCACCAGAGTCAACGTGCCATTGGTCTGGCACGTGGCAACGGTGCTGCTGGGAATGATGGAGCGGTTGATCGGGGCGACCAGCGCCACCTCATCCCCGACCTTGAACACCTGCTCGACATCCAGCGCCGAGAGGCTCCAGAAGCTGGACGCCCAGTCGTCAAAGGTATTCAGGCATTCGCGAAAATCGCGGAAGACGCTTTCAACGTCGACCGTCTTCACGTCCATTGGGGTCAGGGCCAGCCTGCCAATGGCCGGGTTCAAGCGCTAGCCCCTTTGGCCCGGGCTCTAACAAACAAAACCATCTGCAATCCCTCGCACTGTGTGATCAGGCGAAGGACTTTGCAGAGGTTTTAAGACGCGCGCAGCAGTGCTTATCCGGCGGATTGGTAGGATGTTTCCGTAGTTTTTGTCGTCTGTTCGGTCGGGTGTGGTGATGTGATTGTCGTACAGCAGGCAGTCACGTTTGGTCATCACTGACAAATGCAGCAGGTCGGCGAACCCCGGTTAGACTTACCTGTCGATATCCGCACAACCCGGCCCGTCGTTATTCAAGGAAGCCCCATGTATTCAAGCCGCCTGATTCTGTGCCTCACCACGTTGCTGGTGCTGGCCGGTTGCGCCACCCCACGCGGCCCGCAGCTGCCTGAACGCAGCGAGGCCGAGGTGAAGGCGCAGATTGTGCGGCTGTTACCGGCCACGGTGGCGGACCGCAACGGCTGGGCCACAGACATCTACACCGCCTTCGACACCCGGAAAATCTACCCCAGCAGCGAAAATATCTGCGCCGTGCTGGCGGTCACTGAGCAAGAGTCCACCTACCAAGTAGACCCGCCGGTGCCGAACATGGGCAAGATCGCCCAGGATGAAATCCTGCGCCGCGCCGGCAAGGTCCATGTGCCGGCCTTTGTGGTACGCACCACGCTGCAATTGCGTTCGCCCACCGGCAAGACCTACGCCGAGCGCCTCAGTGCCGCACGTACAGAGAAGGACTTGAGCGGCATTTTTGACGACTTCATCAGCATGGTGCCCCTGGGTAATACCTTGTTCGGAGGCTTCAACCCGGTGCACACCGCCGGCCCCATGCAGGTCAGCATCGACTTTGCGCAGCAACACGCCCGCGATTATCCCTACACCGTGGATGGCACCATTCGCCGTGAAGTCTTCACTCGTCGTGGCGGCATGTACTTCGGCATTACGCATTTGCTCGGTTACCCGGTGAGCTACGACCAGCCGCTGTACCGCTTTGCCGATTTCAACGCGGGGTGGTATGCCAGTCGCAATGCCGCGTTCCAGGCCGCTGTCAGCCGAGTCAGCGGCACCGAGCTGGCGCTGGACGGGGATCTGATTCGTTATGGCTCACTGCTGCCCGGCACCACCGAGTTGGCGGTGCGTTCCCTGGGCGCGAAGCTGGATATGCGCAACCCCAGCATCCGCAGCCAGCTGGAAAAGGGTGAGCAGTTCGATTTCGAGGAAACCACGCTTTATCAACGTGTCTTTGCCCTGGCCGACAAGGCTGCCGGCAAGCCGGTGCCACGCGCGATTTTGCCGGGCATCGTGCTCAAAAGCCCGAAGATCACCCGCAACCTCACCACCGCGTGGTTTGCCAAGCGTGTGGATGAGCGCTATCAGCGTTGCATGAAGCGCTAGCTGATTGTTGATCATTGGCTTGGCTGATCTTGATGGCGGTCTTGGGGAGGCTGGGTTACACCTTGTGTTTTGGCCAAGGAAGAACTCGCCATGATCACTCACGCCGTGCCCGAAGGCTTTGTCTCTCTGCCACGCAGCAGCCCGTTGCTCGACCTGTTAGGTCCGGCGTATTGCCGGGGTGAAGGGTTACAACTGGAAATCGGCCTGCGTGCCGACAACCGCCACGCCAATGGCCGTGGCACGGTGCACGGTGGGGTGTTGGCGACCCTGGCGGATGTCGGCATGGGTTATGCGATGGCGTTTTCCAGCGAACCGCCGTTACCGTTGATAACCGCCAGCATGACGTTGGACTACCTAGGTGCCGTGCAGGTGGGGGAGTGGATTGTGGTGCGCCTGGAGCACCACAAGCGTGGCCGGCAGATGGCGTTTGCCACCGTGAGCCTGCAAGTGGGCGACAAGGTGGTGGCACGGGCGAATGGGGTGTTTGCGGTGCCTCATTCTCACTGACTTACAATGAAGGTCAACTGTGGGAGCTGGCTTGCCTGCGATAGCGGTGTATCAGGTAACAATTGCTTGGCTGACACGTTGCTATCGCAGGCAAGCCAGCTCCCACATAAGTATTGCGTTTTTTCAGGAAAACCGGGCAAAGAAAAGGCCCGATTTTCGTGGAATCGAGCCTTTTCTCGTGTTGCTCTTGTTGACTGGGGCTGCTGCGCAGCCCAACGGGAGCAAGCTCCCTCGCCACAATTAGCCTGTTGCTTTTTAGATCAACTGCGCTCGAGCGCCAGGGCTACGCCTTGGCCGCCACCGATGCACAAGGTGGCCAGGCCTTTCTTGGCGTCGCGCTTGATCATTTCATGCAGCAGGGTCACCAGCACGCGGCAGCCTGAGGCGCCGATCGGGTGGCCGATGGCGATGGCGCCGCCATTGACGTTGACTTTGCTCGCATCCCATTCCAGCTCTTTGCCCACCGCCAAAGATTGCGCGGCGAAGGCTTCGTTGGCTTCAATCAGGTCTAGGTCGCCCAGGCTCCAACCGGCTTTGTCCAGGCAGCGGCGGGTCGCCGAGACCGGGCCGATGCCCATGATCGCAGGGTCGACACCGGCGTTGGCGTAGCTGGCGATACGCGCCAGCACCGGCAAGCCGAGAGCCTTGGCTTTGTCAGCGCTCATCAGCAGCACAGCGGCGGCGCCATCGTTGAGGCTGGAGGCGTTGCCGGCGGTGACGCTGCCGTCTTTCTTGAACGCGGGCTTGAGCTTGGCCAGCGACTCGGCTGTGGTGCCGGCGCGCGGTTGTTCATCCACGGCGAAGGCCACCGGGTCGCCCTTGCGCTGCGGGATCAGGATCGGGGTGATCTCATCGACAAACCGGCCGGCTTCGATAGCGGCGGCGGCTTTCTGCTGGGAGGCGGCGGCGAAGGCGTCCTGGGCTTCACGGCTGATGCCGTACTTGTCCACCAGGTTCTCGGCGGTGATGCCCATGTGGTAGTCGTTAAACGCATCCCACAGGCCGTCAGTGATCATGCTGTCGAGCATCTTGGCGTGGCCCATGCGCAAACCCGTGCGCGCAGCGGGTAATACGTATGGTGCCAGGCTCATGTTCTCCATGCCGCCGGCGATGATCACATCGGCGTCGCCACAACGGATGGCCTGGGCGCCGAGGTGCAGGGCTTTGAGGCCCGAGCCGCAGACCTTGTTCAGCGTCATAGCCGGCACCGCATGGGGCAGGCCAGCCAGAATCGAAGCCTGACGCGCCGGGTTCTGGCCGCTGCCTGCGGTCAGTACCTGACCGAGGATCACTTCATCGACTTGAGCCGGGTCCAGGCCGGTCTGCTCCAGCAGGCGACGGATCACGGCCGCGCCCAACTCCGGTGCCGGGATGCTGGCCAGCGCTCCTTGAAAGCTGCCCACGGCGGTGCGGGTGGCAGCAACAATCACGACGTCTTGCATGGAATCTGTCCTCACTGGAAGTGCATTTCTGGAACGTGGTCCGGGACGATCAGTTTACCGGCGGTCTTGCTCACAATCTCTTCAACGCTGACGCCAGGTGCGCGTTCCTTGAGGACAAAAGCGCCATTTTCGATTTCCAGGTACGCAAGGTCAGTCAACACGCGCTTGATGCACTTGGCGCCGGTCAGCGGCAGGCTGCATTGACTGAGCAATTTCGACTCACCGTCCTTGGACGCATGGGTCATGATCACAATGATGTTCTCTGCACCGGCCACCAGGTCCATGGCGCCGCCCATGCCTTTGACCAGCTTGCCGGGGATCATCCACGACGCGATGTTGCCCTGCACGTCCACTTCAAATGCGCCGAGCACGGTGAGGTCGACATGCCCGCCGCGAATCATCGCGAAGGATTCCGCAGAGGAGAAGATCGAGGCGCCGATGCGCGCCGTCACGGTTTGTTTGCCGGCGTTGATCATGTCGGCATCGATGGTTTCTTCGGTCGGAAACGGGCCCATGCCAAGCAGGCCGTTTTCCGATTGCAGCATCACTTCCATGCCTTCGGGGATGTAGTTGGCCACCAGGGTCGGGATACCGATGCCGAGGTTGACGTAGAAACCGTCCTGCATTTCGCGGGCGACGCGTTGAGCCATTTGTTCGCGGGTAAGAGCCATGTGTTGTCTCCTTATTATTTGGGCTGGCGGATTATTTGCGGACGGTGCGCTGTTCGATGCGCTTCTCGAAGGTGCCGCAAATGACTCGGTCGACGTAGATGCCTGGGGTGTGGATCTGCGCCGGGTCCAGCTCGCCCGGTTCGACGATTTCTTCAACTTCGACCACGGTGATCTTGCCCGCAGTAGCCGCCAGCGGGTTGAAGTTCTGCGCGGTATGGCGGTAGATGACGTTGCCGAAGTGGTCGGCCTTCCAGCCTTTGACAATGGCGAAGTCGCCGGTGATGGACTCTTCCATCAGGTACGGGCGACCGTTGAATTCGCGGGTTTCCTTGCCTTCGGCCACTGGAGTGCCGACGCCGGTGGCGGTGAAGAAGGCCGGGATGCCGGCGCCGCCTGCGCGCATTTTTTCCGCCAGGGTGCCTTGGGGCGTGAGCACCACTTCGATTTCGCCGCTGAGCAGTTGCTTCTCGAACAGGGCGTTTTCACCGACGTAGGAGGCGATGACCTTGCTGATCTGCTTTTCTTCCAGCAGTACGCCCAGGCCAAACCCGTCGACGCCGCAGTTGTTGGAAACCACGGTCAGGTCGCGGGTGCCCTTGCGCTTGATCTCGGCGATGAGGTTTTCTGGAATGCCGCACAGGCCAAACCCACCGGAGAGCACGGTCATGCCGTCTTCCAGGCCTGCCAGTGCTTCTTCATAGGACGCCACGCGTTTATCGAAACCTGCCATATGCACCTCTTTTATTGTGTGTGGGCCAGCCAATGAACTGAGTGTTGCGCCGACGGATTGATTTGTTAAGTTGTTTTTTAAGGTTGATTGATTTAGAAAACAGCATAGTCCAACCGCCGCCCGGAGCAGCCTCATGACCGTCAAACAGATGCGTGCCTTTCTCGCCGTGGCCCAAAGCCTGAGTTTTGCCGCGGCCTGCGAGCGCCTGCACCTTTCCCAGTCGGCGCTGAGCCTGACCATCAAGGGCCTGGAAGAGGGCCTGGGTGGGCGCCTGTTCAGCCGTAATACCCGCAACGTTGCACTGACGCCTGAAGGTGAATCGCTGCTGCCGCTGGCGCGTCGGTTGATTGCCGACTGGGACAATGCCGAAGACGAACTGCGTCAGCGTTTCACCCTGCAACGGGGCCGCGTCACCGTGGCGGCGATGCCGTCGTTTGCGGGCAACCTGCTGCCACCGATCCTGAAGATATTCCGCGCGCGCTACCCGCAGGTGAATGTGACGGTGCACGACCTGATCAATGAACAGGTGCTGGAGATGGTCCGCGATCGCCAAGTGGAACTGGGTGTGGCGTTCGAGCCGTCCGAGGGGTCGTCACTGGCATTCACACCTTTATACCTGGACCGGTTTATCGCGGTGGTGCCCGGTGATTCGCCCTTGGTGCAGCGTACCGAAGTCGACTGGAACACCCTGTTGGAACACCCGTTCATTACCCTGCAACGGCCCTCGACGGTGCGCGTGATGCTGGAGGAGCATCTCGGGGCCTTGCAGATGAAATTGCCGGTGGCGTTGGAAAGTCATCAATTGGCCACGGTCGGCAAGATGGTTGCCAGTGGCCTGGGTGTCAGCGCCGTGCCTGCGCTGTGCGCGCGCCAGATGGAGGAGGCGGGCGCCCATTGCATCACCTTGAGTGCCCCGGTCATCGAGCGTCCGATTGGTGTACTCACCAAGCCCGGTCATGAACTCTCGGCGGCGGCGCAGGTGTTGTTTGATATTTTTCGCGACGAAGCAGCGAAGGGACGTTTCCCGACTTTTTGAGCGTGCCACAAAACAAATGTGGGAGCTGGCTTGCCTGCGATAGCTATTTAACATTCAAAAAAAGTGTTGGACGTTAAACCGTTATCGCAAACAAACCAGCTCCCACAATGGGCAAGTTTTACTTAGTAGTAGCGGTCGATCACTTTAACTTGCGAGTTATCCTTAAAAGATGCCCAGGCATTGTTAAGTGTGTCGAACACTTGCTCAATGAAGTTTCGATCGGCCGCTGCTTTTTTGCCGACATAACCCTGGCCGCGGCGGTACATTTTCAGGCGCGCCGCCAGTTCGGGGTGGGTGCGGTCGAACTCGGCTTCTTCGGTGTGGGGCGCCAGGCAGTCAATTTTGACCTCGCCCGACTTGCCAACCCACAGAATATGGTCGTCGAGAGTGTCTTTCTGCGCTAAGAACATCTCAGCCAATTCATCGATACTTGGTTGGTTGTTCAGATTCATGTGTAAGCCCCTTGACCAGTTGGCGATCTATCAGTTGGTTCGTTAAAACTGCTTAGTTGTCTCCGGTTGCGAAAACCGGGCGTCAGTAACGGTCTGCCGAATACGGGCAGGGTCTTGAACCTGATGCATGTAGTCTTGCTGATGAGCGGCTACGTAATGGTTTCATCACGAAGACAAGCAGCGTTTGAGCTTCTTGTACCGATCCTTGCGGGCCGGTCAGCTTCATCAATCTGCCTTGTGGGCAGTGCACATCCGGAAAAAACAGCTCGGCGGTCAGACGAGCTTGTTCAAAACGCGTGTTACCAACGCTCCCGATCCGGGAGACGTCTCGATAATGCAAGGACAAAAAGGTTACGTCAACGGTTATGTAGTGATTATTTTTAGTCACTACATAAATTGCTGTGGGGACGGGAGAATGCGGGGAAACGTGACTTGGGCGTCACTTTTTGTGCGGTGGGTCTCGGTGGGTGCAATGGCCAAATCAACACAGAACCCCTGTGGGAGCGGGCTTGCTCGCGAATGCGTACTGTCAGTTAAAAAATGTTGAACTGACCCACCGCATTCGCGAGCAAGCCCACTCCCACATTTTGATTTGCAGTGTGCCTACTGACGCAATCGCTCGGCCAGCAGAGGCAACAACCGCTCGCATGACGCCTGGATCTTCACCTGCAACAGCTCATCCCCACGGGTCTTGCCCAGGTTGATGGCTATTACCGGCTTGCCTTGCTCCACCATCGCTTTGCACAGGCGAAACGCCGAATAGGCCATCAGTGAAGAACCCACCACCAGCAGCCCGCCGGCGTGCTCCACGGCGGCCATGGCCCTGGCTGCTGTCGCCGGCGCCACGTTCTCGCCAAAAAACACAACGTCTGGCTTCAGACGCTCGCCATTGCAATGGGGGCAGCGCGGAACCTGGAAGCGTTCTTCAAAGGTCGGATCGAGCAGCGTGTCACCGTCGGGCGCCTGCACCGCGTGGACCTGCACCAGGTAAGGATTGTCGATTTCCATCTGCCGCTGAATCACATCGCGGGTACTGCGCTGCTGGCAATCCAGGCACAGCACACGATGCAGGCTGCCATGCAGTTCGATTACATCATGGCTGCCGGCCTGATCATGCAGGGTGTCGACGTTTTGCGTGATCAGCCCGCTGATACGGCCGCGCTGCTGCAGCGTGGCCAGTGCCAGATGAGCCTGGTTCGGCTGCGCAATACGCACCCGTGGCCAGCCCAGCATGGCGCGTGCCCAATAGCGGCGACGCGCTTGCGCGGTGGCGAGGAATTCCTGGTACATCATCGGCGCCTTGCCACGGCGCACGCCTTCGCTGTCGCGATAGTCCGGGATACCCGATGACGTGCTGATACCTGCACCGGTCAAGACCAAAAAGCGTCGTTCAGCCATGGCCCGGTACAGGGTGTCGAGATGGTCTTCTTGATGGTCCAGCGTATCGAGCATGGGTTCCCCTATTCGCCGCGGATGTATTGCTCCAGCTGTTTGATCAGGTCGGCCTGTTCGGCAATGGCCTCTTTTACCAAGTCACCGATGGACAGCAGGCCCAGCAGTTTGCCGTCTTCGACCACGGGCAGGTGGCGCAGGTGACTGTCGGTCATGATGTTCATGCATTCTTCGACACTTTTATGGGTATCCACGGTAATGACCGGCGAACTCATTACCTCATGGACCTTTGTGGTGACCGACGAAAGGCCTTTGAGCATGATTTTGCGCGCGTAATCACGTTCACTGAGGATGCCGACAACTGCGCCTTCCTTGACCACCGGCAAGGCCCCGACGTTTTTTTCTGACATTCGCACCAGCGCCTCAAATACCGTGTGGTCCGATTGAATGGTATGCACGTCCTGATTCTTCTGGTCCTTGGCTTTGAGCACTTGTGCAACGGTTTTCATGGCGGCCACTCCGGTGTTGTTGTTAGGAAGTCAGCGAGTCCCCTACAGAATCCTAGACGGGCTACAGCGCCGCAAGGCCCAAAGCGGCGTTAAACCCGTCGAAAAACGTCATTCGCCGGATTATTTCGCGATTTAGCCGGCACTTTTCGGTTTTTTCGCCCGCTTTGTAGCGCCTGTTGTCTTGCGTGGTGCGGCCTTGCGTTTGTTTTTCCACGGCGTAGCGCCTCGGCCTGCCGGGCTGGCTGGGCCGGTGATGGTCATGCGCATGCCATTGCAGCGTGCCACTTGTTTGCTCATCCAGGCCGCCTGCTTGGCGACGAATTCTTCCAGGCTCATTTCACCGTTTTGCACCATGTCCAGTGCCTGCTCCCAGATCGCGGTGGTGCCTGGGTCGGCAATCGCCCGCGGCACCGCGTCGATCAGGCTGAACGCCGCCGGAGTGGCCGACAGCGCCTTGCCGTTTTTGACCAGATAACCGCGGTCGAGCAAGCCCTGGATAATTCCAGCGCGGGTGGCTTCAGTGCCGATGCCGGTGGTGTCCTTGAGCTTTTGCTTGAGCAGCGGGTCTTCCACCAGTTTGGCGACGTTTTTCATCGCCTTGATCAGGTCGCCCTCGGTGAAGGGCTTGGGCGGCTGGGTCCACAGGTCCTTGAGGTTGACCTTGGCCACCGCGTAATCCTGGCCTTGCACCAAGGTCGGCAAGGCCTGCGGTGCGGGAGCTTCACGGCCTTTGGCGGGCGCCAGCGCCTCGGGCAGGGCGCGTTTCCAGCCCGGCTCGATGATGACTTTGCCTACCGCGCGCAAGGCTTGGCCGGCGCAGTCGAAATCCGCCTGGGTGCGGTCGTATTCATGGTTGGGCAGGAACTGAGCCAGGTAGCGCGCGCGAATCAGCGTGTAGACCGCACGGTGTTTGCCGGCCAGTTGCGCGACGTCCTTACCGGCTCCCGTAGGAATGATGCCGTGGTGCGCGCTGACCTTGGCGTCGTTCCAGGCCCGCGAGCGGCGTTGCGGGTCGATATGCGGCATCAGCTCATTGACTGCCGTATCCGCGCGGGCCAGCGCCGCCAAGATCTTCGGTGCATCACTGTGTTGGCTGAGCGGCAGGTAGCCGCAATCACTGCGAGGGTAGGTGATGACTTTGTGGGTTTCGTAAAGGGACTGCGCAATGTCCAGGGTTTCCTGTGCACCCAGGCCGAGCTTCTTGGAACAGATTTCCTGCAACGTGCCGAGGTCGAAGGGCAGGGGCGCGACTTCGCGCATGCGCTCGGTACGCAGTTTGACCAGCCGGGCGCTGGCGGCGTTGGTCATCGCATCGGCCGCATCGCGAGCCAGTTGCGGGTTAAGACAGCGGCCTTGATCGTCGCAGGCATCCTCAGCGGCGCGCCATTGAGCCGTGAAGGTCATGCGGTCATGCCGCAAGTCGACATCAATGGCCCAGTAAGCCACTGGCACAAAGTCGGCGATGCTGCGGTCGCGGTCCACCACCAGGCGCAACGTCGGGGTTTGCACGCGGCCCACCGGCAATACGCCTTGATAGCCGGATTGACGCCCGAGCAGGGTAAACAAGCGACTCATGTTCATGCCGATCAGCCAGTCGGCGCGTGAGCGGCCGAGGGCCGAGTGATACAGGCTGAAGGTTTCGGCACCGGGTTTGAGGGCGGCCAGGGCTTTGCGAATGGAGGCTTCATCCAGTGCCGACAGCCACAAGCGCTGGATCGGTCCGCGATAGCGGCAATGCTCCACCAACTCACGGGCGATCATCTCGCCTTCGCGGTCGGCGTCGGTGGCGATCACCAGTTCCTGGGCTTCGCCGAGCAAACGCTTGACGGCCTTGAACTGGCTGGCGGTCTTGGGCTTGACCAGCATCTTCCATTTGTCCGGCACGATCGGCAGGTCGGCCAGCACCCAGCGCTTGTATTTAGCGTCGTAGGCGTCGGGTGGGGCGGTTTCCAGCAGGTGGCCGATGCACCAGGTGACTGTGACCCCATTACCCAGCCAGCACCCGTCGCCACGCCGACTGGCGCCGAGTACGGCCGCGATATCCTTGGCCTGGGAGGGTTTTTCACAGAGGTACAGCCGCATGGTCATCACATCAGATCGGGTTGATACCTTGCAGGATGCTCAGTCAAAGGCAATTGAGCAACCATTATCTGTATGGATGTACAGCTGTAAGTTTCAAGCTGCAAGCTTCAAGTAGAAGCCGATCAGCTTTTACCTGGCGCTTGCAGCTTGCAGCTGACTCAATTGTTATTGATGTCTACGTCCTTGGTTTCCTTGAGGCAGAACAACCCCACAAGCAAGCTCACGCCGGTCACGACCACCGGGTACCACAAGCCGTAGAAGATATCGCCGGTGTACACCACCAGGGCAAACGACACCGTCGGCAGGAACCCGCCAAACCAGCCATTACCGATGTGGTAGGGCAGTGACATCGAGGTGTAGCGGATACGCGTCGGGAACAGTTCCACCATCAGCGCTGCCAACGGGCCGTAGCACATCGCGGCGATCAGAATCAGCACCACGATCAGCACCACCACCATCACCTTGTTGACCTGGGCCACGTCCGCCGAAGTCGGGTAGCCGGCCAGGGTCACCGCGCCGCGCAGGGCCGCTTCGTCGTAACCGTCGATGCGCACATCACCCACGCTCACCTGCACCGGGCTGCCGGCTGGCGCGGCGGCGCTGCTGTATGGCAGACCTTGCTTGACCAGGAAGGTCTTGACCTTGTCGCACGGGCTGTCAAAACGCGCCTTGCCCACCGGGTCGAACTGGAAGGTGCAGGTGGCCGGGTCGGCCAATACGGTAATCGGCGCCTGGTGGCTGGCCTGGTCCATCGCCGGGTTGGTGTAGTGCGCCAGCCCTTTGAAGATCGGAAAGTACAGCGCGGTGGCCAGCAGCAAGCCGAGCATCAGCACCGGTTTGCGCCCAACCTTGTCCGACAGCCAGCCAAACAGGATGAAGAACGGCGCGCCGATCACTACGCTGATAATCAACAGCATATTGGCCAGGGCCGGGTCCATCTTCAGGAACTGCGTGAGGAAGAACAGCACATAGAACTGCGCCGCATAGAAGGTCACTGCCTGCCCGCCGTTGATACTGAACAGCGCAATCAGCACCACCTTGAGGTTTTCCCATTTACCGAAGGATTCGCGGATCGGCGCCTTGCTCGCCTTGCCTTCCTCTTTCATCTTCAGGAATGCCGGCGACTCATGCAGGCTCATGCGGATCCAGGTGGAAATGCCCAGCAGCACAATCGAGAACAGGAACGGAATGCGCCAGCCCCACACTTCGAACTGGTCGCCGGTGAAGTAACGGCAAGCCAGCACCACCAGCAGCGACAGCAGCAGGCCCAGGGTTGCGGTGGATTGAATCCAGCTGGTGTGCAGGCCGCGTTTGCCCGCCGGTGCGTGCTCGGCCACATAAGTGGCTGCACCGCCATATTCGCCGCCCAATGCCAGGCCTTGCAGCATGCGCAGCACGATCAGAATGATCGGCGCCGCAATGCCGATGCTGGCATAGGTCGGCAACAGCCCGACACAGAAGGTCGCCACGCCCATCAGGATGATGGTGACCAAAAACGTGTACTTGCGCCCGATCATATCGCCCAGGCGGCCGAACACCAGCGCGCCGAACGGGCGCACTACAAAGCCTGCGGCAAAGGCCATCAAGGCAAAGATGAACGCCGTGGTGTCGTTGACCCCGGCAAAGAATTGCTTGCTGATCACCGCCGCCAGGGCGCCGTAGAGGAAAAAGTCGTACCACTCGAACACCGTCCCTAAAGACGAGGCGAAGATGACTTTCCTTGATTCGCTGCCGGTGCTCGCCTTGACGGCCGAACCCAGGGGTTGAGCATGTTCTGACATCGGGTATCCCTCACAGTGATTATTTATTGTTGTTCCACTGTCGGCGCCGGGTGCGGCGCCGCTATTCAGATTGCATGAACCGTTTCTCTCTGCGGGGCGAGACTCCTTGTGTTCGGCGAAAGCATCAGTTGCGCTGCCTTTTCCGCAATCATCAGTGTAGGTGAGCAGGTGTTGCCCGATGTAATGCGTGGCATCACCGAGGCATCGGCAATACGCAGGCCCGGCACGCCATGTACGCGCAGTTGCGCATCGACCACTGCGTCTTGGTCATCGCCCATGCGGCAAGTGCCCACCGGGTGAAAAATCGTCGTGCCGATACGCGCGGCGGCTTCATGCAGTTGTTCTTCGGTTTGCAGCGCGTCGCCCGGCAGGTATTCCACCGGCTTGAACTGGCTCAGGGCCGGTGCGGCGACGATGCGGCGGGTCAGGCGGATCGCGTCGGCGGCCACGCGCAAATCTTCGGGATGGCTGAGGTAGTTGGGCCGTATCAGGGGTGCATCCGCTGGGTTGGCCGAGCGGATATCAATGCGGCCACGGCTTTGCGGGCGCAGGTCGCAGACCGACGCGGTAAACGCCGGAAACGCATGCAGCGGCTCGCCAAAACGTTCCAATGACAGCGGTTGCACATGGTATTCAAGGTTGGCCGACGTCTGTTCCGGGCCGGAGCGGGCGAAGGCGCCGAGCTGGCTGGGCGCCATCGACAATGGGCCGCTGCGGTCATACAGGTAGCGCAGGCCCATGCCCATCTTGCCCCACACTGTGCCGGCGATCTGGTTCAAGGTGCGTGCGTTTTCGAGCTTGTAGATCAGGCGCAGTTGCAGGTGATCCTGCAGGTTTCCGCCGACCCCCGGCAGTTCATGCAGCACGTTGATGCCTAATGGCTTGAGCACAGCGGACGGGCCAATCCCCGAACGCTGCAGAATACCGGGCGAACCAACAGAACCGGCGCACAAGACGATTTCCTTGCGTGCCTTCCAGCTCAGCTGTTGCCCATGTTGACGCCCGACCACGGCCGCAGCGCGACCGTTTTCCAGCACTACACGGTCGACTTCCACTTCGGTCAGCACGGTCAGATTAGGGCGCTGGCGGATCGGCTTGAGAAACGCCTTGGCCGCGTTCCAGCGCACCCCGGCCTTTTGGTTGACCTGGAAGTAGCCGCAGCCTTCATTGTCGCCCTGGTTGAAATCGCTGATTGGCGCAATACCACTTTGCGCCGCCGCATCGCGAAAGGCATCGAGGATCGGCCAGTGCAGGCGCTGTTGCTCCACGCGCCACTCACCGCCATCGCTGTGAAATTCCGAGCCGCCGGCAAAATGGTTTTCGCTCTGTTTGAACAGTGGCAGCACGTCTTTCCAGGCCCAGCCGGGGTTGCCTGCGGCGGCCCAGCCGTCGTAATCCTGGGCTTGGCCACGCATATAGATCATGCCGTTGATGGAGGAGCAGCCGCCCAGCACTTTGCCGCGAGGGTAACTCAGTGCACGGCCTTGCAGGCCTTCCTGGGCTTCGGTCTTGAAGCACCAGTCGGTGCGCGGGTTGCCGATGCAGAACAGGTAGCCGACGGGGATGTGGATCCAGGGATAATTGTCGCGGCCACCGGCTTCGAGCAGCAGCACGCGGTGGGCGGGGTTGGCGGACAATCGATTAGCCAGCAGGCAGCCTGCGGGGCCGGCGCCTACGACGATGTAATCGTATTCAGCAGTTGCAATGGGCATCTGAGGTCTCGCTTGTTTTTCTTATTGGCCCCATCCTAGTTGTTAGTTTTCGTCTTAAAAATGTTAGTTTTTACCCAGCTGCTGTGCGTTTTTAAACAGCGCGGCTCAGGCTCTCGCATTGGAGGCGACATGTTCGACTGGAATGACCTGCGGTTTTTTCTTGAGTTGCAACGCAGCGGCCGCCTGCTTACCGCTGCGCAGCGCCTGAAAACCACGCACGCCACGGTGGCCCGGCATATCGAGGCCATCGAGAAAAGCCTCGGCACTGCGCTGTTCGTGCAGCATGCCCAAGGCTACGAACTGACGCCTTCCGGTGAAGCGCTGCTCAAGCACGCCGAGGCCATGGAAAACGTCGCCTTGCTGGCCGAAGACGAACTCACTCATTCCGCTGCGCCGCTGGGCAAGATTCGCCTTGGCGTGGCCGAGGGGTTGGGCGTGATGTTCCTCGCCAGCCGCATGGGCGGGCTGTTCGAGCGTTATCCGGGGCTGGAAGTGGAACTGGTAGCGGTGCCGCGCTTTGTGAGCATTCTCAACCGTGAAGCGGAAATCAGCATCCACCTCGAACGCCCCAGCGTCGACCAACTCGTCACGCGCAAACTCACCGACTACCGCCTCGCGCTCTACGCCAGCCGCGCCTACCTTGCGCGCAACCCGCCGATCGAAAAGCGCGAAGACCTCGCCGCCCATGCCTGGATCGATTACGTGGATGACCTGCTGTTCAGCCAGGAACTCAAGTTCCTCAGCAGCTTTTGCCGCAACCCCAAAGTGGTATTCCACAGCACCAGCGTGATTGCTCAACACCAGGCGGCGCGTTCGGGATTGGGCATTGCGGTGCTGCCGTGTTTCATGGCCGCTGGCGACCCCGAGCTGGTGCCATTGCTGCCGGCAGAAAACATCCAGCGCAGTTACTGGATCAGCTCGCGCCGGGAGCTGCACAAGTCGGTGCGGTTGCGTGTGCTGTGGGATTATGTGGTGGAGTTGTGCGCGCGGGAGCAGGGGTTGCTGCTAGGCGAAACCCACTGAAGAAACCGGATAAAAATGTGGGAGCGGGCTTGCTCGCGAAAGCGGTGTGTCAGTCAGCAGATGTATTAACTGATCC